>CAIPWS010000060.1 GCA_903868845.1 uncultured bacterium | reverse complement strand
CAAAGACAAAGAGTATACTGAACTCCTTAAAGCTCAATATACCTTGTTTGACCACTAATACCTCGTCAGCTTGCTGCGAGGTTGTTTATTATAACACCTCTCAATAACGACCAAATTCCCAGAATACTCATTATAGAAGATGAGAGAAGTTTGAGGGAAGCTTTGGTAGATATATTGCGTATAAAAAAATTTGTACCGCTTGCGGCTATGAACGGTAAAGTAGGTGTAAAACTAGCACTGAAGGAACGTCCACAACTTATCTTGCTAGATCTCATAATGCCTGAAATGGATGGTATGGAGGCCTTCAAGATGATACGTGAAGACACTTGGGGTGCAAATGTACCGATCATCATTTTAACGAATCTCAATGCTACAAACGAACAGTTCGTGGCAGATGTGGTGACTCAGAAGAATACATATTATCTGATCAAATCTGACTGGAAACTTCATGATATAGTTAAGAAGATAGAAGATATTTTAAAGGTATAAATGTTTTATGAAAATACTTATGCACAATAAAATGAATATTTCAGCCTCAGATGACATCATCTTAAATCTCAAGGTTTTGGCTAGAGAAAAAGAAGTCGTAAGAAGAAAATTGTTGCTTACTGCAGAAAAATTGAGAGTGTCCCATGAGACTTTGGAAAAGAAAGTACTCATTCGAACAAAAGAGCTGGCTGATGCGAAGGCGAAAGACGAAGCTATTCTCGCTAGTATTGGTGATGGTCTTACTGTGGCCGATGAAAAAGGAAGACTTATATTTTTCAATAAGAATGCCTCAGATATTCTAGGTGTTGGTGCAAACCAGAATGCTGCTGTCGAAAATCATGATACTTACGGAGTCTTTGACCCGATAACATTCAAAAAGATTCCAACTGAGCAAACACCTCTTTTGTTGGCAGTTAAAGGTCATACGTTAGATAAAATACCTCTTTTTATAAGGAATGCACGTGTGCCTGAAGGCAAGTTCATAAGCGTGACCGCAACACCAATATTGTTAAATGGAAAAAGCGTTGGCGGTGTGGCCATCTTACGTGATATGACAAAAGAGATGGAAATAGACAAAGCAAAAACAGAGTTCGTATCGCTCGCTTCACATCAACTTCGAACGCCTCTTTCTACAGTTAACTGGTATGCAGAAATGCTATTGGCTGGAGATGTTGGAGCCTTGAACAAGAAACAAAAAAAATATCTTGATGAGGTCTATCGTAGCAATCAGAGAATGGTAGAACTGGTCAACGCACTTTTGAATGTATCTAGTCTGGAACTTGGAACATTTGTTATTGAGCCAAAGTCGGTAGACATACGTAAGCTTGCCAAAGATGTAGTAGATGAACAGAAACCACAAATCAACATTAAAAAAATAAAATTTGCCTTTTCATGTGGTAAAAATGTTTCTTTCATGCGCGCAGACCCCAAACTTATGAGGATGGTCGTGCAAAATATCTTATCTAACTCTGTGAAATATACTCCAGAAGGCGGACATGTCCGGTTATCACTCTCTTTGGCCGATGAAAAGAATATTCAAATTAAGATATCCGATACAGGTTATGGTATTCCAAAGAAGCAGCATGATAAGATCTTTTCAAAATTGTTTAGAGCAGATAATGTCAGAAATAAAGATACAGACGGAACAGGTCTTGGTCTGTATATCGTCAAGTCTATTGTGGAAAAATCTGGGGGCAAGATTTGGTTCGAATCGCCGGTAGAAAACCGCGGAACTATTTTTTATGTTATCTTACCAATAAAGGGCGTACCAAAAAATTTATGAAAAAACAATCAAAAATAGAAAAAAAGACAATCCTTGTCATAGAAGATGAAAGACCTTTGCTTGAGGTAGTAAATACAAAACTCAAAAAGAACGGGTTTGATGTCATTGAGGCTCGTAGTGTGGATCAGGTATTCAATGCAAACTTAGAACAAAAAGGCTTGGGAATAATCAGTGCACAAAGCATCAAGCAAGCACTCGATTATCTGGATGATTTGGAGAATATCGATGCTATTTGGCTAGATCACAACCTTATAGGTAAAGAAAATGGTCTGGATCTTGTGAAAAAGTTCAGAGCAAATGGCGGCCGCTGGAAAAAGATTCCTATTTTCGTAGTTTCAAATAGTGATGGCAATCAAACGATAAGTTCCTACTTGAAGTTGGGTGTAAGTAAATATTATGTCAAAAGTAATTATAAGCTCGATGAGATTATTAAGGATATAAAGATGTCTTTGGATAAAAAGACAAAATAGACTATTATTTGGTGTATGCAACATCGCATCTTCACTACGTCACAAAAAGCTTGGGCTGGAATGTTGGCTGGTATTACAAAAGCGGAGAAAAGTATTTATCTGGAAATGTATTTTTTGGAAGATGATGTGGCAGGAAATAGTTTTTTGGCTGAGCTGCAGAAAGCTGCAGATCGAGGATTGAAGGTGATAGTAATTCTCGACATGCGAAGCAGTCACAGGCTCTACAATTCCGATGCTATATCAAATCTTCGTAAGGCTGGTGCTGAGATTTTATTCTTCAGTTTTTTCTTGCGACGTTTACATCGTAAGATCTTGATCATAGATGAAAAGACGACTTTTATCGGTGGTGTTAATATCAAAAAAGATTTTGCTTCTTGGAGAGATTTACAGATTCGTGTTACTGGAAGAGTAGTGCCTCACATAGTGAGTTCA
Source organism: uncultured bacterium (assembly GCA_903868845.1). Classification (GTDB taxonomy): domain Bacteria; phylum Patescibacteriota; class Minisyncoccia; order Phycocordibacterales; family PALSA-1337; genus C7867-002. The sequence goes on along the minus strand of CAIPWS010000060.1, from coordinate 6,309 downwards.
TTTGCTCGTACCTATAAGGAATGTGGAGGTAAAGAGAGTTCGCTTATAGGAAAAAATAAGCAATCTGTTTTTCGTAGAGCCAAGATGTGGTTTCTGGAAAGGGGAATTGGTAAGAAAACAGAATCATTCAAAAAACATTATATACAACGTATTGATCATGCCCAATCATCTATCACCATCGTCACTCCATACATGTTACCACCGAGGTGGTTTATTGCGCATCTACACCAAGCGCTCCTGCGTGGAGTTATTGTTGAGATCATGATGCCAGTAGCAACTGACCATGCTTTCGCAAATAGTCTCAATCGCTCATACGCATCTTTCCTTACTAGACTGGGAGTGAGATGTTATTTTTCTCCGGGCGCCATGAATCATTCCAAAGCCATGCTCATAGATGGCAGGGAAGGATTGATAGGTTCTCAGAATATGGATATTCTCTCTTTTGATTTCAATGCTGAAGCCGGAATCTTTTTTAATGATCCCAAAATAGTAAAGGATTTGTCCAAAATAATAGAAAAATGGAAATCTGGGGCAAGACTTTCTGGTTATGGTTTGGAAAATTTGTATTGGTTTGATGTTGTATTTGCCTTCACACTCCGACTGTTTGGTTTTTTGCCGTTATGGTAAAAAGAGAAAAGAATAAAAGTTGAAAGTGAAAAGTTAAAAGTTAAAGAGCCGGCCCGCATGTGTGCGAGTCGGCTCCCAAAGCGCTTCTGTAAAGATTTGCTTTTTGTTTTTATTCTGTCAATTTGAACAATTTAAGACTTGAGCTCGGTTGGAATGAATCCGATCACAGGTCTTTGCGGGCTTACTGCATTAACTGGCAACAGGTCGATCTGTAACGTGGACTTTTTCCACGAGAAGAGTGTAATACAATCTCTTTTACCCATTGTGCCAGGTTGTGCGTACACATCGCCAGGAGCACTGAGCTCAAGGTCGTTGACGTCTGGTGCAAACGGACCTTCAACACGTAGATCGGAGTTACCGATCTGCGCACAAAAGGCATACTCCAGCATCCAAGAGGTGAGTCCAAATTCACCACGGGTTAAACCATCGATGATGCCTTGCGCACTAACTTTCAATGGTTCACTTGGTATGTAGACTGGAAATGCAATGAAACTGCCTTTGGGCTGCATTTCCTTCAACTGGTCTAGAGCTGCTTCCGTTCGGGGGTCTGACCACAGTCGCTCATAAAGAATCTTTTCGTCAACTGCATACGGGTTATTGCTTTCTCCGTGAGCACCGACGATGAGATGGTTCGCATAACCAACATCAGACTTCGAGAGTACCTTTGTTAGAGTCTTTGAGCCACTTCTGAAATGCCTACACACTTCCTTTTCAGCGAGGTGTTTGCCGTTCATGTGTGCGACGCTTACTGCAATGCGCCCAGGAGTCCAATACGTCTTTCTTAAGAGGCGTCTCCGGGGAATGACTATGATGTGTCGGAACTTTTCAGGTACATTCATTTTGATTGCAAGATTCTCACATCCTGAACAATCGATATTGGTGTAGTGATCCTGAATGTATTCGAGTGTCGGTTGCATATCCGCTGAACGGATTCCTGCGCTTCTCAAGACACTTGTCAGATTTAACGCTTGACCGACTGCCGACCTGTGGGCGTACCACAGGTTACTTCTTGTTGCCAGACTATCGCTTGTTGTTGTATCCATGTGATACCTCCATTTCTACATCACTTATACCAAAAAACTGTGATAAAATCCAGTATATGAAATCAAATAAAATTTTAACGATATTAGCATGTCTTGTATTTGTACTGATCATCATCGCGTATGTACAGGGTCGAAGTTCGGGTATTGTGGTGAAGAAGGTATCTGAGATAAGCATCGCGAGCTCATTGTCACCACTTCTGACCTCCAAACTGACAAAATTAGATATTTTGACACCCTCAACTACTATTTCAGCCTTACTCGCAGACAATGACACCACCAGACAACGTGGTTTGGGTGGCGTCACATCGATGGGTGATCATGAAGGTATGCTTTTTGCATTTCCTACACCAGGCATGATGGGTTTTTGGATGAAAGATACATACATACCACTTGACATGATCTGGATTGATCAAGATAAGACAGTTGTTGGCATGTCCGAGAATGTTTTACCTGATTCATACCCCAAAATTTATTTGCCACCATCACCAGTGTTATATGTTTTGGAAATAAATGGAGGCGCTGCAGCAAGACTTGGAATAAATCTTGGAACAAAATTACAATTTGCAAAACCAAAAGAGTAAAAAATTATTTTTGCAAAAAATTCTGTGGATAAATGAACATATTTTGCTTTTTTAACACAAATTTTTTACGACAATTTGGCTACTTTGAAAAATTTGCTTACCAAAGACACTCATACGCGCCTAAAAAGCTATCTATTTTGATAGGTGGGCTTCACAAAACAAAAAATTTCGTTTACAGTGATAAAAAGCGCAGAAAACAGACGAAAAATATTTGACCGTGAACGCAAATGAGTTACAATTGATAGCAATAGAACATTTTATTAGCAGTAGTTTATTAAATTAACAACGTCCGCCGTGTACCGCCTACACGTCGAACGCCAGCATATGTCAAAAAAGAAAAAAGCCGCATCGGTAGCGGTTAAGTTGCCGACGATTCCTACGATTACAAAAAGAGATGGACGTGTAGTTCCATTCGATCTGGAAAAGATTGCTAACGCTATATTGAAAGGCTTCAATTCTGTTGGAGAAGGCTCTGCAGAAGAGGCTAAGATGGTAGCAAACCAGGTTTATTCCGAACTTATACGTATAAAGAAGAAGTTTAAGAACTTCGTACCGACTGTCGAGGGCATACAAGACATTGCTGAGGCGGAACTTATGCGTTCTGACTATGTGAAGACTGCTAAACACTATGTTATTTACCGTGAAGAGAGGTCCAAGATACGTGCACAAGGCACAGAGATCCCAGAACATCTTCGCAAACTAGCTATAGAGTCCAAGAAATCTTTCCGAAACGCGCTCGGTGAGCTCGTCTACTATAGATCTTACTCTCGTTGGATAGATGCTGAATCTCGTCGCGAAACATATATAGAGACTGTCGACAGATATTTGGCATTCATGAAAGAAAATCTTGGTAAGAAACTCAAAGATAACGAATATACAGAAATTAGAGAATATATTTTGAGACAGTGGTCCATGCCATCTATGCGTCTATTCCAGTTTGCTGGCAAGCCAGCGCAGAATACAAACATCTGTGCTTACAATTGTTCCTTCATCGCACCCGAGTCATTCCAAGATCTTGCTGAGATCATGTACATATCTATGTGTGGTACAGGCGCTGGTTGGTCAGTAGAAAGTGCAAACGTAGAAAAGTTTCCACAGATCATGATGCAGTCAGGTGAGAAACTTCCTACTCATGTAGTTCCAGACAGTAGAGAAGGTTGGGCCGACAGTTTGGCATTTGGTATGAAGACATGGGCTTCTGGAAAAGATGTTGATTTTGATTATTCACAAGTTCGCCCAGAGGGAACACGTTTGAAGACTATGGGAGGCAAGGCTTCAGGTCCAGCTCCACTTCAGCGCTTACACCAGTTTACTCGTCAACTCATGGTGGCTAGACAAGGTCGTCGTCTTCGTAATATAGATCTTCACGACATTATATGTATGATCGGAGATTGTGTGGTTGCAGGAGGTGTCCGTCGTAGTGCCATGATTTCTTTGTCTGATCTAGATGATATGGAAGTTCGCGATGCCAAGAAGGGTGCTTTCTATATGACACAGCCACATCGTATGTTGGCCAACAATTCAGCTGTCTATATAAACAAGCCCACAAATGAAGAGTTCTTGAAAGAGTGGATGGCACTCGTCGAGAGCCGTTCAGGAGAAAGAGGTATATTCAACCGTGGTTCACTCGCTATCACTCTGCCAGAGCGCCGTATCAAGGCCTTGAAGTCATACAAAGGGTATTTCGATGCTTCTGGTAAGCACATTGTAGGTCTTATCGGTACAAACCCTTGTGGTGAGATCATCCTTCAGTCAAAACAGTTCTGTAACCTTTCTGAGATCGTCGCTCGTGCAGAAGATACAGAGGCAACTTTGTTGAAGAAGATACGCATCGCTACTATCATCGGAACATATCAATCTTCCCTTACACATTTTCCATATCTTTCGAAGGAATGGAAAGAGCACTGTGAACACGAACGCCTTCTCGGAGTATCTATCACTGGTCAATGGGATTGTCCAGCAGTTCGCAATGCAAGTACTTTACGCAAGCTCAAGGCTGAAGCTATCAAGGTCAACAAAGAGTTTGCGAAGAGGTTTGGTATAAATGAGTCTACAGCCATCACATGTGTGAAGCCTTCCGGAACTTTGTCACAGACTGTCGACTGTTCATCTGGTATGCATCCACGTCACTCGAAGTATTATATTCGTCGTGTGCGCATATCCGCTACAGACTCGCTCTTCAGGATGTTGAAGGATCAAGGTGTTCCTTATTTCCCAGAAATTGGTCAGGACGCAGAGACAGCAAATACTTTCGTTCTAGAGTTTCCTATCAAGGCTCCAAGTGGTTCTATTTTCCGCGATGATCTCACTGCTATAGAACAGCTCGAATATTGGAAGATGGTAAAGGAGAATTTTACTGAGCACAATCCTTCTATCACCATATCTGTCTCCAATGACGAGTGGATCGAAGTTGCAAACTGGGTTTACAAGAATTGGGAAATTGTCGGCGGTTTGTCATTCTTGCCACGCGAAGACCATGTCTACAAGTTGGCACCATATGAAGCCATCGATGAAGCCAAGTACAAGGAGTTGGCGAAGAGACTTGAGCATATCGACTACTCTAAGATTATCACTTATGAGAAGCAGAATGAGACTGATCTCAAGAAAGAGTTGGCTTGTGTGAGTGGAGTTTGTGAGATTGTTTAGGTTGAATGTGAAATTGTTTAGCGCGCGAGACTGTACAATTAATTGCTTTCAAATAAAAAAGTCGCGACTCATAAGTTGAGCGCGATTTTTTGGCTAGAGTCAAAATGTGCTCAATGAATATAAGTGTATATATACAAACCTATTGCGTTCGCTTTTATTAATGTCAATAAACGCCCGAGGTATACAAATGGAAAACCCGCCTGAACGACGCGGCGGAGTTCGCCATGTCCTTTCTTGCGGGTTAAGTGTTATTGATCGCGAAAGATAGAATAGAGCAAGTTTGGCACTTGATCCTTCGACGTAACCAAATGTGTGCAGCCGGCCGCAACCATGAGTTCGACTAGGTCTTTACTATTTGAGGCAGCTACCAGGACACAACCATACTTGCATTTGGGTTTGAAATCCTTGATTAGTGGTTCGCTATTGTACTCGTCACCACCAACGCAACCATCGAAGACGATGGCATCCCACTGTTGTTGAGGGAATAGCTCGTGGGCCTTCTTGAGGGTTTTGGCGCAAAAAACCTTGAAATTTCCGCGCCTTGCCAAAATAATTTTCCACACCTCTAATACATCATCTCGGTCCTCGATCAGTAAGATAATACAAAGTTTCATAATATTCCTTTTGTTAATCTGTAGAGCATAGTCTCACAAAATCGTCATTCTTGTCAACCACCCATAAAAATGGTATATTATTGGAGCACCACCAAGCAACCGCGCGTGGACGCAAGTTCATGTGAGGAAAGTCCGAACTCCGGCATCAGTCGCAAGATTGACGCAGCAGGGTAGCGGGTAACGCCCGCCAGGATAATAACCAGAGGTGCGAACAGTGACGAACCGATTTAGTTCGGGTGAAACGGCAAAATCCTTACCTCGGTGCAAGGCCGTGCTTTGTCCCTTCAAAAGGATGAAGAGAGCCGCTTGAGGTGTGTGGTGACACACATCCCAGATATATGGTTGTTTAGTTCGCCATTTTCGCCGCAAGGCGACGAGAAGCGGATGAACAGAATTCGGCTTATGGTGTGGCAATATGGAAGTACCCCGGACAAAACGGGGTATTTTCTTTGCTCGCAACTCAAACATTCTTTTCCACATATATTTTTTACGGCTCTACCATGCTATTATTACGATATTACACGATAGAAAAACATGGTAAAACGATTTTTTTCTGCAATGGGACGAGAGATACGCGGTCTTCATGAGGCCGCTTATGTTCTAGCTTTTTTTGCTTTACTTTCATCTGTACTTGCACTTTTTCGTGACAAACTTTTGGCCTTCACTTTCGGTGCTAGTCACTCTCTAGATATTTATTACGCAGCATTTCGAGTTCCAGATTTCATTTTTGCTCTTATAGGATCTTTGGTGTCAGCATCGATATTGCTTCCCTTTTTCATTGACTCATTTAGTAAGAGT
>CAIPWS010000059.1 GCA_903868845.1 uncultured bacterium | reverse complement strand
TGTACCGTGCTTATTCTTGAGATCTTGATCCATATAATATACATATTGAACTAGGAGACCAAGCTCTCTCCACATTATTCGTGCAGAAAATCCATCTTTTGCAGAGATATTCGATGTGCCACCTCTAGGATTTGATCCACCACACAAGCCTGGCAATTTACCGCCTCGCCTAAAATCTATATCTGAAGCAGGCATAATCTTATACTCAACAGTAACCTCATCAAATGATTTATCAAATTTATATCTCCACGAAGCACCACCTTCCCTGTTTCCCCATACACCCTTAACATATGTAACCTGTAATGCATTTTCTCCGGCGATGTTAACGATTTCGCACCGGCCCTCTTTCACGCCTTTTATATTAATCACGCCAGGCCAGTACTCATTTAGTATGTCTTCAGTCAATGGACCTGTGGGAAATTTTTGGAATGAAATATCTTTCATAATAAATGTTTTACAATTTTACTTCGCCACCTTGACCGCCTCCTCAAAAGCGATAGACAATAGTCTTGATGCGCCATCTGCACCCATAGTAACTCCGTACAAAACACCTGCACGAGACATAGTCTCACGGTTGTGAGTAATAAGTATCAACTGAGAATGTTTGGAAAGATCTTCGATCATATCGCTATATTTCTTGGAGTTTGCTTCATCGAGTGCGGCATCTGTCTCATCTAGAATAATAAACGGAGGTGGATTGACCTGAGAGATTGCAAAGAGCAAAGCGATCGAAGTCAAAGCGCGTTCACCACCAGAAAGCATCATGAGGCCCTTAACTTTCTTGCGTGGCAAACTAACATTTACATCGAGACCTTCTGGTCCTTCTTCATTATCATCAGAATCTCCAGCATCACCAAGCGCACCAGATGGCATATCGCCTGACAAAACGTCTCCAAGTTCTTCGCTATCACTCTTCTTTCGACGACGTGCTTCCTTCACAACCATAAGTTCTGCGCGTCCTCCACCAAACATCAAGGAGAAATATTTATTGAACTCCGTATTTATCTTGAGTATGCCGTTCTTGAATTCAATGTCGATGCGAGTATTGAGTTCAACTATAAGATTCTCCAGTTCTACCTTTGCTTTATCCAGATCCACAAGTTCGCGAGCCAAGAAAGCATCTCTCTCTTCAGTTTCCTTATACTCCTTCATGACTTCAGCGCCACCTCCAGCTCCAGCATCTTCTAGGCGAATCTTAAGCTTCTCTATCTGCTTGCGACGTGCATCTTGGTCTGTTCGAGAATTTGCCGTTGTTCCCCTTTCCTCTTTTTCCTTTCCACTTTCAACTTTTAACTTTTCTCTTTCTTCTTTTCTATAATCCAACGCTTCTCTTCCAGCCATTATTCCCGCTTCACCAAGCTCATGCTTCAAAGCTTCATCCTCACGCAAAACTATATTTAGTTTAGCTGTAAGTTCTGAGATAACATTGCGTACTTCATTTTGGCGAGCAATGATCCTGAAGACGTCCTTTTCTGCATCACGATTTGTATCTTTTTCTTTCTCAATGTTTTGCTTTAGCTCATTGTACTCAGTTGTAAGACGGCTCTCATCATGAGAGAGACTCTTAAGTTTAGTGTCTTGCTCACCCTTCTCCTTCACAAGTTTCGAAATTTCGTTCTCAGCCTCAGCTATCATAGCCGAATCATTTACAGAACGATGCTTGGAAACAAAGCTCTTCAATACACGAACAACCTCAGAGAAGAGGTGCTTCGCATCTGCAAGTGAACCAAAAGTTTCGATTGTAGTGACCATCTCCTCGACATCCTTGAGATACACAGTCTTCAACTCCTCTTTTTTCTGTTTATCTTTTTCTTTTTCAATAGCACGCTTGTTTGCAGAGATCTCACCTTCTATACGGCCAAGTTCACGCATGACTGAATCTTTTTGGTTGCGTACATTTGCAATATTATTTTCTAAGGTAATGACAGCATCACTCTTCGTATCCTTCCCCTTCGACAAAGCCAATATATTCTTAGATTTTTCTAGAGCCTGATCGAGATCACTCAACTCCTTCTTTGGTGCAACTAACTCATGATTAAGTTTTGCTTTCTCGGTGTTTACATAATTTTCTTCAATAGCAAAATATTCCTTATATATAGAAATAAGCTCTCGACGCATCTCCTCAGCCTTCTCGACTTTCTCAACCTGCTTTTTCAAGAAACGAAGATGTGGAGCGATTTCGCGACGCAAAGACTCGACCTGCTTCATATTCTCATCAGTCTTCTCGAGTTTGCGAATACTTTCAAGTTTCTTCCATTGATAAATTTTGAGGCCGAGTGCATCTTCTATCATTTCACGACGCTCACGAATATTTGCAGAAAGAATGCGATCAGCCTCGCCTTGAGAAATGATGTGATGACCAGTTGCACCTATGTGCGCACCCACCAAAAGTTCAACCACGTCCTTGAGGCGAACCTGGCTTCCATTCAATAGATATTCATTGGCATTGTCACGATGAACGACGCGTTCTATAGCGACTTCATCAAAGTCTATGGTTGGGAAAATTCTGCGAGTATTGTCGAAGGTCAGTTTGACGTTTGCACGGTTCGCACGACCTCCACTACTTGAACTTCCTGGTCCAGCCGAGTCACCCCCTCCACCATTCCAGATCATGTCTTCACCACGCTTGCCACGAAGAGACTTTATAGATTGTTCTCCAAGTACAAATCGGAAGGCTTCAGCCACATTCGACTTACCAGAACCGTTTGGTCCGACTATGCCTGTGATAGCTGATGTAAAATTAAGAGTCGCCTTTTTGGCGAATGATTTGAATCCAGAAATTTCCAGGGATTTGAGATACATTGGGTATATTATAGCAAAAAAGCTGTGGCTGGACGAATTTAGGTGACGGTATTAAGCCGCACTTTTACGGTCGGGGTGATGGGCGCTGTTTTAAAATGAAGGTTTAGCTTTGCTTAAGTGTGCCCTTATCCACATTGATAAACTAGAATCGCTTTGTTGAGCCATTCTTGTTTATAGATGTGAATAAGTGGTCGTTATTAAAAAGCATGTACCAACCCCTGGAGGGTGTAAATCGCCGCCAATTCATTAACCGCGGAGAGCGACACATACTTTTCATAACTTTTCGAACTTTGATGCCTTTTCCGACACTTATTAAAAAATCATCTTCAAAATTGCCACAATAGCTATAATAGTCCAAATAATGTTTCGACTAACCTTACCATTTCTTGGCTTCCAAAGCCTTCTCGGCCGCCTTCTGCTCAGCATCCTGCTTAGATGGACCGGAACCAGTCGCGATCTGAACATCACCCAAAAATACACCGAGAGTAAACTGCTTATCATGATCCGGACCAACCTCCTTCAAAGTCTTATACGACGGCGTGATTCCGCTCTTCTCTTGAGCTCTTTCTTGAAAACGACTCTTGGCATCGAGCCACAACTTCTTTGAAACGATTTCGTCGATGTCTAGGATATCAAGTAGATGATCCGCGATAAAGTTCGCTGCAGGATTGTAACCTTGATCTAGATAAATAGCGCCAATGACAGCTTCTACCGCATTTGCCAAAATGATAGAACGTGCACGACCAGTATCTTTGGCCTCACCACGAGAAAGCATAATGAAGTCATTCAAGTTTATATGCTCGGCAACTTTCGTAAGACTATTCGCGTTCACTAAGGCCGCACGATACGCAGTCAGATCTCCTTCAGCCTTATGTGGATATTTCTTAAAAAGAAAACTTGTAATAATAAGTTCCAAAACCGCATCACCAAGAAATTCCAAACGCTCATTATGTTCAAAACCTGAGGCCTTGTTTTCATTCAAATAAGATCTGTGCGTACAAGCCGTGCGCAACAAAGAAATATCGTTAAAAGTAACACCGATCTGCTTCGCTAGTTTTTCTATGTCTGTTTTCATCGTGATTTTTGTGTTTTCTTGCGCCTTTTCACTTTTAACTTTCCACTTTTCTCTAGCTAAGCATCGTCACCGCCTTTGTAACTATTGGCAAAATATCATTATAAAAATTGAGCTCCAAAATATCTGACAACTTGAACCATTTTGCATCATCGAGGCCGGGCTTCTTTACCAAAACTAGCTTTTCAAATGCAGACTCAGCCATATAATAGTGCACCTGCTTGCGAAGCTTGCCAATCTCGGGGTCGTTGGCTATGTATTCATTGCTACCAAGATCTGAAATAATCTTCACATCTAGGCCGATTTCTTCTTTCACCTTAGCGATAGTTCCATCTTTAGGATCAACACCTTCTGGAATTTTTCCTTTCGACAATGTCCAATGACCGAAGACGTCGTGAACGAAAGCCAAATAAATCTCTTTACCATTTTTCGCATATACAACCGCGCCACCCAGGTGTTGAATAGGCATCTTCTCATAAGGAACTTCTGGAATCTTTTTCTTGGCTGGCTGAGCATCTTTTCCAGGTTCACCAAGTTCCTTGTAGACCGCACCCAGAACTCCGTTAACGAAACGACCACTAGTTTCACCACCAAAAGTCTTAGCAAGTTCGATAGCTTCGTTGATGGCCACCTTAGATGGAACCTCGTCATGATCTGCAAAAAGAAGTTCATAAAGTCCAACACGAAGGACATTACGATCAACTGGAGAAATCTTGTCTATTGGCCAATCTGGCGCCGCTTTGACCATGATGTCATCTAGCTCAGCACGCTTGGCTATAATCCCCTTCATAAGCTCCTCTATAAACGAAATATCCGCGAGACCAGGAGCAAACTCCTTTACATCGCGGGCTACTATTTCTTTGGATTTTTCATCGTGCTGACCAGCCACATCCCATTCGAAGAGAGCTTGTAAGACTATGGAGCGTGATAGATGTCTATTGGCCATTTTGATGAAAGAACGTTTTTTCTAACCTAACACTTTCGCACCGAACCCAAACTATTTAATATTACTTTGCTGCTTGTTTCTTCTTTGCTTCCGCTTTCTTGACCTTCGATGCAACCTTGGCTGATAAGTCTATGATGACGCGACCGTTGTAAGTACCACAATTCATACAAATACTGTGACTTTTGTGAGGGGCCGCACACTTAGGACACTTCGAAACACGCGCTGCGTCTAGGGCGTGATGTGAGCGTCTATTGTTGCGATTTGAGCGCGTTGCGCGCATGCGATTTACCATGGAGAATAGTATTGCATATAATTTATTGGCATGCAAGAGGCGGTAAACTGTGCCATGGCGCAAGAAGATAAACTATGTTATATTTTTTCGACGGAAAGCCGCATGCGCCCATAGCTCAGCTGGTAGAGCAGATCCCTCTTAAGGATAAGGTCGTAGGTTCGATCCCTACTGGGCGCACAGATAATATAGTCCATGAAGCCTAAACGGCGCACAGATAATATAGTCCATGAAGCCTAAACGGCGCACAGATAATATAGTCCATGAAGCCTAAACGGC
>CAIPWS010000058.1 GCA_903868845.1 uncultured bacterium | reverse complement strand
TTCGTCTAGAACAACAGTCTTAAACTGAGAAAGATTCAAAGCTTTTCTTTCTTCAAGATCTTTGAGTCTTCCTGGTGTACCTATGATGAAATTATTTGTACGACGAAGGTTTGCGAGCTGACGACCGATAGGAGCACCGCCGACGCAACAAACTGAAAACATGGTTAACATTTTTGAAAATGCTCTAAACTCGTCATCTATCTGTGTTGCAAGCTCACGTGTTGGAACCATGATAAGGATCTTCTCTGCACGGTTTTTCATAACCTTATCTATAAGTGGTATAAGGAAGGCTGCAGTCTTTCCTGTTCCAGTGTTGGCGATACCGACAACGTCTTGATTTGCGAGAATATGAGGAATAACTCTATCTTGAATAGGAGTTGGTGCGTTATAACCTTTTTGCAAAATATTTACTTTGATCTTTTCGTCTATCTTGAAATCTGTGAAATTGTGTTCAGGCTTGAAATGAGTTGTCTCTTCAGTGATAACGGCTTTGTTGACGAACTTTGAAACGTCAGAAAATGATCCGAAGCGTCCGCCACGACCGCCACCGTGACCACCTCTTGAACCACCACGAAATCCGCCATGACCACCTGGTCTACCTCCACGAGAAAATGATGGCTTACCGCCAAAGCTTGGCTTTGCACCAAATCTAGGCTTGCTACGAAAAACATGCCCACCAGGACGGTGGGTTGAAGATGCTCCAGAACTTCTAAAAGGTTTGTTTTGCATTATGCGTGATAATACACTAAGTAAAAACACCTGTCAAGAAGACAGGGTTTTAACCTTCGTTCATCCCTTTCTTATTTCTGATAATAACGAGCGTTCTTCGCAGCAATACGCTTCTTTGTCTTGCGTGAACGTGACGTCTTATTTTTTATGTCTTGACTTGCTCTTTTTGCCATGGAGATGAGTATACACTAAATAAGTAAAAATATAAATGCTTAGCCTCTATTCATATACCTCGCTCTTGTGGAGCCAGAAAAATGCTCCAACGAATATCGAAGCATAGTACGGGGCATCACCTTGTAGTGTTTATCCAGAAACTGTCGCTCAATATTTTGTCCGCATCTTTTTCCTACTTCCCTAAGCATCCAACCTACTGCTTTGTGTATGAGATCATGTTTATCTTCCAATAAGATCTCAGCTATATGAAAAGCCTGTTCATGCTTGGCGTCCTTTATATATGCAAATGTAGAGAGTACGGCTATGCGTCTCTCCCAAAGATTTTCCGAATGTGCGAGTTTAGTCAAAATACCCTTGTCTTTATCAGCCAAAAAATCACCTACTATCTTGTAAGCACTCAAGTCCACCAGATCCCAATTATTTATCCATTTAGTGTTTGCTAGATAAAGATTGTAGATCTTCCTTTTAGTAAGCTCATCAGCGCACGCAAATTGGTCTACCAAAATAAATAACGCGGTCAATCTGTATTCGTGCTCACGAGAATGAAGTAATTTTGTAACATCGGCCAATGTCATGTCACGATATTTCTTTGCTATTCTTCTTTGGACTGGAACCATTACACCTATAAAAACATCACCTTCACCATATTGACCTTTTCCAGTCTTAAAGAATCCGGCTAATATTTTTGCTTTCTTTTTACTGCCACATGCACGTAATTCTTTTTTTAGTTTTTCCAACATTATCCAATTATTTCATTCTCTCAAGTGACTTATAGAGCATGCCCGTGAAGAATAATATAACTACACCGATCACTATCAGAAAATATGGATGGGAGTGAAAATATTCAAATTGATCCGTGACAAGATCTAAACCATGCAAAAATGCTGATATTCCGATGATTATCAGAGTAGCAAAAACCAACGGATACTTTCTTAGAACCGGTTGTGTAATCTTGCCTGCTGAATCATGAACCTCTCTAACTATTTGCTCAACATTTTGAATTGGATCTTTTTGACTCATATTCAACTATTTCTTCTTCGAAACTTTCTTCGCTTTCACGGCTGTCTTCACAGCAACTTCTTTGACAGAATTTTCTGAAACGATAGCGTCTGCTTCAACTTCATTACTTGCTTCTCTCTTTGAAATAACCTTTATGAGTATATCCAACTTAGAAGTGATGACATCGAGCTGCTTCCTGATCACATCGCTCTGACCATTGTCTGCAGCTGGTCTTGAAGATGAACTGAAATCTCTCTTTGGAGCATCGAAACGTGAGCCGCCGAAACCTGATGAACTACCTTGGCTAGGCTTATTTTTTCCAAAACAAAGGTTACAATAAACTGGCTTCTCACCATTTGGACGGAAAGGAACTTCGCATGTCTTGCCACATTCAGCACAAATAGTGCTAAACATCTGAGCAGGCTTTCTAAATTCTCTATCACCGCCAAAACCGCCTGGTCTGCCACCAAATCTAGGTCTGTCTCCGCCGCCAAATCCTCCTCTATCACCTCTTTTGTTGTAATCTCCCATAAATTTCAATATTTATTTATTATGCTAATAAACAATGTATAACACGATTATCCATTTAAAGCTAATTTCTAATTTGCATACACCCATGAATAATTTCCTCCATGAAATGTGCTGATGACGAAACGATGAGCAATATTATCGAGACTATCAATATTTGCAGCACTTAGACGACCATTTGTATTTATGAGATATGGCACTGGTAAATTGTATATAGCATCAAAGGCTGCATTTATGGTGATCGGTTTTACCGTATTTGCATCACCGGCATACAAGCTCATGATATCTACGTCTGGCGATATGACTATGGTCATAGGCGCTCTTACACCGGATGATACTTTGTAATCACTTTGTTTGAAGCTTACTGATATCTGTGTGTCCTTTGTAAGAGGAGGAATCGTGACTACGACTGATCCGTCTTTATTTTTCAAGACTACACCTTGTCTTCCTACGGCCGCAGTCAATACCTCATTGTAATCAAACCCACTTTGAACCACTGGTTTTGCAACCTCATCTTTTTGCGAAAAGACTATGTAAACACGCACACCTATAGCAGCCAAGACGAGCAATGCAACGATAAGATATTTCCATGGTTTCATACATCCATTATACCGTAAATATCTCCCCTGCGAAGTTGGCAGACTTTTCAACAGATAAATCATCGTGAATGAGTAAATATTCAAATTTGTAAAACTTCGTAAGATCGCCTGCTGGCACAAAGAAAAGACATGTAGTAAGGGCGTCTGCAAGAAAAGTTGTATCCGCCACAGCCCACACGGCAATTATATTCTTTGGTGAAGAAAGAGTCTTAGGATTGATGATATGGTTGAAATTTTTCCACTTACGTCTATTTCCTGCTGAACCACATATTGATCTATTTTGAAGTGAATAAACTCCGATGGCCTGCGTCTCATTTTGTGGATGTTCGAGGCCTATCCTCATCGACTCGGAGCCCCTTTGTCTTATGTCTCCACCAGCATCTATATAATATTTCTTGATTCCCTCCTTCTCTAAAACCTGTCCAATCAGATCTATGATGTAACCTTTTCCGGCTGCGCCGAAGTCGAGTTTGATCGGTCGCTTCGTGGTAAGTGTTGGAAATGAAAAATCCATGACACTTTCCCAAGTCGGTGGGACACTCAATTCCTTTTTTTGTTTCAATGAATATTCAGCATCATAACCTGCATCAACCAGTAGTTGACCAATAAGTGGAGTGAAGAAACCTCCGGTTCGGTTATATAGTTCATGGTACAAAGCAAAAAGTTCCTTCGAATCTTCGCCAAAAATATATGTTCCAGCTTTCTCTGAAATTTCCGAGACCAAAGAATCACTTCTGAAACGTGAATACGCTTTGTCGAAGTCATCGATACGAGCCATCACCAAATATAAGACCTGTGCTTCTTTTTCCTTTGTTATATCTTCAAAAATATCGATCACCCATGTGGTACCTATAGCTTTAAAATTGAACTGCGCCATATATTAGGCCTTTGCTTGTGCTCTTATCTGAGAGAGAGCATTGTTGAAGCCGATAGGTGTAAGCGACGAACCAGAGACTCTTGAAAGGTTAAGAGTAGAAATATCCTTACCAACTACATATTGCTGATAACCTGAAAGGAATTTATTTATGTATCTTTGTGACGTACGATCTCCTGCTTGTGGAGTGACAGAAACTGAAGTGACAATATCATTTAACAAAGTCAAAGTGACAGCTACTTGGTCTTGGCCGCCAGGAGACATGTATGAGCCAGTTGCAGAATACGTTCCATTCTTATATGTATAAACCGACTTCTTGGTAGTTGCTGGTGGAGGTGTATTTACGACAACAGGAGAAACGGGTGGAATATTTGTAGATTGTGCGCCGACATTATCTTCATCATCATCTTCATTACCAGATGATGAATTTACCGGCACAATATTTTTAACAGGATTCACAGCAACTGACTGACTTGTACTTGTACCTTGATCAACAGCTACAGCATCAGAAGATTTCCTACCAAAAATAATAGAGCCAACAACAACCACGACAATAACTACCACACCTATAACTATACCTACATTTCTTTGTAAATTGCTTTGCTCCATATATTTATATATATCTTTTATTATTTGCATTTAATGACTGGACTTTTTTCTGATCTATACATAGTATGTCAGGACCATTCATAAACACGACCAATGTCGCAACTGCCAAGCCAAGGTCGCGAACACCTATCTCGCCATATCCGACGACATACATAATGTCAAAAAGATGAAGTGAAAGCAAAAGTGCTGACAATCTTGTTTGCCATCCGAAGAGCATCATTACACCAAAAATTAGTTCAAATAAAGCGTTGAAATAGACGAGAACTGTCGCGTTCATGTGCGACAAACTAACAACAGAGTCTGGAACATAAGCTGTCCAAGCGCTGGCATTTGTAAATTGCTGGAAACTAAACCAAAGTATCACCACGGCCATACCATAACGAAGAACGCTTGGACCATATAGTTCAATGAATGAAATGAATTTTTGCATATAATTATTGTAACATTATATACGTACAAGTTGAAAAAAGGTTGCAAAATATGAAATAAAAGCCCTGCACCACATTGAAATGTCTGCTCGTATATAGATAGCGGAGGCCAATCGAGGCTTTCATTACAAATAACATAACATTATATGAATACTAAAAAACTTATTACCATAGCAACAGGTTTAGCTTTGGTGGCTAGCATAGCAACAGTAATACCAACATTTGCAGAGACATCACCAGTGCAAGGTGCTCGAGGAAATGGGTTTATGAATGGTAAAGCCGGTATGGCAAATCGTGGTCAGGGTATGATGAGACAAGGTATCTTCGGTACTGTAACAGCTATTAGTGGAAATACCATTACTGTAAATAGCAAAAAAGGTTTTGCAACTACATCAACCGCTGTTATATATACAGTAGACGCTTCAAAAGCGACAATCAGAAAAGGTAATGCTACAAGCACAATCTCAAGTATAGCAGCAGGTGATATTATCTTCGTTCAGGGTCCTATCACGGGTACAAACGTCGCTGCAACGTCCATATTGGATGGTATTAGAGGTCCAAATTCAGCCACTTCTACTCCAGTGATTGGAAATGGAGAACCTGTAGTCGCAGGAAGTGTTTCGACTATAAATGGAAACTCTCTAGTAGTTTCAACTGTAAGTGGTGTCACCTATTCAGTAGACATTACAAATACAAAAGTCATGCAAGGACCAAATACAGCATCTTCATCAATCATCAAGACTGGTGACAGAGTCGTCGTTCAGGGAGTTGTAAATGGAACATCTGTAACAGCATCGACAGTTATAGATCAGAATCAGCCACCAGTTCAAGCTCAAGACCAAGGCCAGAAACGTGGATTCTTCTCAAATATAGGTCATTTCTTTAGCCGCCTATTTGGATTCTAGTATCAAAACAGAAACAACATTATCAGTAATATCGTAAGGAGCAATAGAGCATACAGAAAATATCTGTTGCTCTATTTGCTTTAGTCCTATTTATTAGCCTCAACCACCTGCCTATCAAATCCAAAATTTTCCTCGTCTATAAGACCAATATTGGTTGGAAGAAGTTTATACCAACAATCACCATCCAATAATTTGAGGGCTTGAGACATTTCAGGAGCTGGATGACCACGTTTCGCCCAATGCTTCACGAGCAAAGAAAATTGTATTCCTTCGAGTCTCTCCGCTTTACCTTCAAATTGGATACCAAAATTTGGCTCATTCTTTTTTGTACTGAGCGTGATAGTTCCAGCAACTTTATTATTTTTCAATATAGCTTGCGAGTGTCGCGTGTCAGGAGCTGACAACCAATAAATATTCCAATTTTCATCAAAGATAAATATGACATCCGCAACCCAGACACCAGCATCGTCCACCGTTGCCAAGCTCATAAGATGAGTCTCTTCCAGAATTTTTTGTACTCTTGATTTGATATCTTTCATAAATTTTAAAGTCTAATCCTAAAATACATCTGTCTCCCATATCCAGTCTCTTTTGGTTCACTCTTGACCACTCTATCACCATAATGTTTTGCGATATTAGCTGCAAAATTATTTTTAACCACCGCGTATGACTCCATGTAAGAATATCCTTTTCTCCTCAATTCGTCCTCCAAAGTTTCAGCGAGCTTCCCCACAAGGTGTCTACCTCTGTATTTGTTTGCAATAACCGTATTCCATAAATATACCGTTTCATTGATTTCACTTTCTCTCCCTGGTTCATCGGCCTCATCGAGCGATCTAGCATAAGAAAAACCAATCACCTTATCGTTGCACTTGAGGATAACTATCGTATTCTTCTTATTCAAAAAATCTCCCTCCATTTCTTCATCTGTAAATGCCTTATCTCCGAAAGCTTCATGTTCCATCTCGAGAATATCAGCTTTTATCTTTTCCCAGACTTTTGGATCTGGGTTGTAGACTTCGGCGATGAATGTTGAGTCGTTTTCCATCTTGGTATTAAATGTATTATTTCCCTAAACTAAATTTTCTTATAAGATCCGAGAAATCCTTCACATACCCTACTTTACCTGCAATGTCAGTCACATAAAACTTCTTGCGAGCAGGATTTAGAGAAAGATCGGTATCGAGTAAACCTTTATCTAGTGCCAATTTGTCAGCATAACTAGTGAAAAGTACTTGCCAATCGAACTTTGGAAGAAGGCCTGGCCAGATCTTGTTTACATGACTGGCAATACTCGAGGTACAATTGGCGTATATAGCATTGTACCATGTTGGGTGTATGGCAATATCATTCATACGATTTAACATGTCGACAAGTAGAAGTCTGACGTCATGCGGATTTGCACGCAATGGATATACATACAAACCATCCTTATAGATATTTGTACGGAGATATACTGCATCACGCTCATCTGCGGCTATATACATAAGTGGAAAACTACGTATGAAACCATTCCACATATTGTATTCCTGAGTCTTGGTCAATCTAGCCTCGATAGTGATCGCGAGAAACGAACCATCTGAAAATTGAAATGACAGAAATGTATGAGCAAATAAACTACTTGGATCAAACGGATCTATGGCATACCAAACTTTCTGGAGCTTATTTAGATCATAAGTCTTGTCATACCAATCCTCAACAGTCGGAGTGCCGCTTGCGCTATATTGGAAATTGCGAACATTTTTCACAGTTACTAGATCTCCATTGAACTCTGCTGTAGAAAGTAGTCTGAGCGTATCTTTCCAATTGCCCTCCGTCGGCACACTCTTCGTCCCCTGCCAAATGAAAAATATGACGATGAGAAGAATGATTGCAAGACCGATGTATTTAATAGTCTTGTGAAGATTTTTCATTGAGCATATTATAACTCGTGACAGTCTATAATCAATCAGAGTAATCTCAATCAATATCTTTTCTTTCACCCCATTGCCAACGTGGTTTTTCACCTTTTTTATAGCAAATATATATAAGCAAGCTGGTGATAAATAATATACCTATCATACTTAAGATCCAGTTGTATTTCACAAACATGGTCAAAGGAACAAAGATGATAAGCCATATTAATATCACAAGCCAACCCTCCCAAGTGCATGGAGTCCACCCATATCCATAAGTCTTATTTACGAACCATTTTTTGTTGGTGTTCATTTTTTGGGAAGCAGACTCGAAACTTCAATCAACCAATCCAGATTTCCATGTATTAATTATTTTTTTCAGTCTTTCTTCATGGCCTTTAAAATTGTGAACAGAACCAGGAATAATTTCAATCTCTACAGATTTATCGATCAATGTTTTCGCAAACCATTTAGCTATTTCATTTATTGGCCGATCGCGATATTCATCATCACCAGCAAAAAAAAATCTGCATTGGTGTTTTAACACTCTTCAAAATCTTTGGAATCTTATCTGGC
>CAIPWS010000057.1 GCA_903868845.1 uncultured bacterium | reverse complement strand
CCCCCTTGAAAAATATCGAGCCGTAATCACTAAGAAGGATGTGGATATTAAGAAGTCACTAGCAACTCTCAAAGATGGTGCTTCTGTAGTATTGGCAGTCATAATAAATGAAGTACGACTGATACAGACCAAGAATAATGAGACGATGGCATTCGTCACTATCGCTGACTTCTCCGGCACAGCCGACTCGGTGGTATTTCCTAGGACTTACAAAGAATATAGAGAGCTCATAGCACCTGACAGGTGTCTAGCCGTGAAGGTAACTGTAAATACACGTAATGGTGAAAGAAGCTTTGTTATAGATAGTATGAAGGGGTTGCAGTGAGGACTAGGGTTGTAATAGTGTCGGGAAAGGCGTCAAAGTGCTAGAGGTCGTGAAAAGGATGTGTCGTCCCTCCATGCGGGATTGCGTGGCTTGGTGTGTAGCCAGATGTGCTATCTGAGCATATATGGAAATTAGGCCTTAATAAGGCTCAATTTTCATATGCTGGTAAATAGTGTGTGTATCGGCGGGGATGGCACATGTTTTATAAAACACCTACTTATCCACATCTATAAACTAGAATCGCACGGTTGAGCCACTCCAATTTATAAATGTGAATAACTCCTCCTTTTGAGACGACACCATCATCCCCCAGTCTCGACCATTCCGGTCACACGCTACTAGACACTAAAAAGCATATTATGAGAGTATTACACATTTGAAGCAACGCAACATGTGCCACGATAAAATATTCATGTCAACCTCTTTTATATATCCCCCAAAAGCCCTATAATTCATATCTATAACAATAACCCTATGCCCAACCAAAACGAGCAACTTACCAATCTTCGTCACACTCTTGCGCACCTACTTGCAGCTGCGGTCCTCGAGCTATACCCTGACGCCAAACCTACTATTGGCCCAGTCATAGACAATGGCTTCTATTATGACTTCGAATTTTCGCCAGCCAACAAGCCAACTGAAAAAGACTTGCAGGTCATTGAAAAGAAGATGCGCAGCCTCCTGCCAAGCTGGACAAGTGTAACTGGTAAAGAAGTTTCCCAAAAAGACGCCAAAGACTTATTTTCGAAAAACCAATACAAACTTGAACTTATAGATGAGATCGCAGCAGCCAAACAACCAATTACTCTTTACACTTCCGGCGGCATGGCCGGCGACGCCAGCGCGAACGACAAACATTCATTTACCGACCTCTGTCGCGGTGGCCACTCTGAAAATCCTTCAAAAGAGATAAAATCTGACGCCTTCAAACTTACACGTTTTGCAGGTGCTTACTGGCGTGGAGATGAGAAGAATACTCAACTCACACGTATTTATGGCCTAGCATTTGCCTCGAAAAAAGATCTAGCCGATTATGAAAATATGATGAAAGAAGCCGAGAAGCGTGACCACAGAAAGATTGGTAAAGAGATGGACATATTTGAATTTGATGACGATGTAGGGGCTGGACTTGCTCTTTGGCTACCAAACGGTGGCGCCATGATAGAAGAACTTGAAAAGCTCGCGAAAGAAACAGAGTTCATTGGAGATTATGTCCGCGTGAAGACTCCTCATCTTGCAAAAGACACTATGTACCTGAAGAGCGGTCACCTTCCATACTACGAAGATTCCATGTTCCCTCCTATGGAATACGAAGGTGGAAAATATTATCTCAAGGCAATGAATTGTCCGCACCACCACAAGATCTTCGCATCGCGTCCAAAGAGTTATCGTGACCTACCTCTTCGCCTCGCTGAATACGGTACTTGTTATCGCCACGAAAAATCCGGTGAGCTTTTTGGCCTTATGCGTGTGCGCGCATTGCAGATGAATGATGCGCACATTTACTGTACAGAAGAACAATTTGCCAGTGAATTCCGTGCTGTCAACGATATGTACATCAAGTATTTCAAGATCTTCAACATAGACAAATACGTCATGCGTTTTTCTACTCACGATCCTAAACGTCTTGGAGAAAAGTTCGTAGACCAACCAGAGCTTTGGAAAAAGACTGAGGACATGGTCCGCAAAGTTCTCATAGATTCGAAAATTCCTTACATAGAAGTTCCAAACGAAGCCGCTTTCTATGGTCCGAAGATCGACGTCCAAGTCTGGAGTGCTATAGGTCGTGAATTCACCCTCGCAACCAACCAAGTCGACTTCGCTGTGCCAAAACGCTTCGACCTCACCTACATAGACAATGCTGGCAAAGCCCAGACACCACTTTGTATACATCGTGCTCCACTTGGAACACATGAACGTTTCATTGGTTTTCTCATTGAACATTATGCTGGTAACTTCCCTCTATGGCTCGCCCCTGTGCAAGTCAAAGTCATCCCAATCGGCGGAAAAGCTGGCGACACCTCAAGTGGCGAAGCACACGTGAAAGCCGCAAAAGACATTCATGAAAAGCTCCGTGCACTCATGATCCGCTCAGAACTCGACACCTCAGACGACAACTTTGGCAAAAAAGTTCGCAATGCCAAGAATGCACGTATTCCATACTTCATCATCATCGGTGACAAAGACGTGGTAGCCGGCAAAGTAACACTAGAGAGCCGCGACAAGGGTCAGATAGGTCAGCTTGACGCCAAGGAAGTCATCGCCAAACTCACTGCAGAGATCTCAAACCGCGCATAACAAAAGACCCCGGTGAAGGGGCCTTTTGTTCACATTCGTATGTGCCATTTGTATCATTTGTATCATTTGTATCCGTCGCCGTCGCGCTTTATATGGCAGCGCCACCAATTGAGATTAAATCTTCTGGCGATTGAACAAGAGGTACATAACTGTTCCAAACAAGACCAAGATTATCAAGATAGCTATCCAACCCCATGGGACATTGTCGAATGAGAAGACTGCTGAGCTTGTAAGCTGGCTACCTGCCTGACCATTTGTCTGAGCTGGCTGAACTGTATTGTTTGTACCGTTTGTAGTATTTGTCGTGTTAGTAGTATTTGCTGGTCTGACGTATGTAGATCCCGCAGCACGTACCGTGACTGCATTGCTACAAGCGTGAGTTCCTGTCTTACCATCTGCCGATGTTACAGAGACGATAGCATTCTTACTTCCAGTTGTAGAATAGTACTTTATAGCAGTGCTCTGAGAACCTGTAAGGCCATCTGAACCTGTCCATGAGTAAGTATATGGAGCTGCACCACCTGTAACTTCAACATTCCAAGTGACTGGCTGATTTACAGTAACATTTGCTGGATCTGCGTAACAACCTATATCAAGAGTGTTTGCTGTATTTGTATAACCTGTAGGATATGTCGTAGCGAAGTTTGTTCCTATGTTAACAGAATTTGTACAGTAAGCAGTAGTTGTCTGACCATTTGAATAGACTGTGACATAACCCGTCTTTGAACCTGGAGTGTTATAGATGAATGTTGTTGACTGATTGCCACCGAACAAACCATCTGTACCGTACCAGCTATATGTGTAGTAACCATTTCCACCAGTAACCTGTGCTGTCCAAGTTACAGAAGAACCGATACCACCAAATGTTGTGTTTGCTGAACAGCTAGCTGTGAATGGTGAAGCGTAGTTTGTATAACTATTTGAGCTGTAGATATTTGATGGGTAGTTAGAATAACCGTTGTTTGTATTGTAATTGTTGTAGTTGCTGTAGTTATAACCATAACCTGCAGCTGCTGTGCCAGAAACAGTGACTGTATCAGAACAATTTACTGAAACGCTCTGACCGCCAGATACGACTGTTATGCTTGCACTCTTTTGACCAGGTGAGTAATAAGTCTTTGTCAATGTTGAACCGTAACCAGAAAGACCTTCATCACCTATCCAAGTAATATTGTAAGTACCTGCACCTCCAGAAACTGAGCTACCCCATTGTGCTGTTCCACCGATATAAACTGAAAGTGGAGTTGCATAACAAGTAGCTATAAGAGGACTTATATTTGGCTGAACGTAAGGATACTGATATGTACCTGTGTAAGAGTACAAAGGTGTCTGTGAACAGTAAGTGTCATAATACGAACAACCGTGAGCGACTGTAGTAGATGCCAAGAAGACAACTGCTACTACGGCACAAATGCTCGCTATTGTGATCATGCTGTATTTGATTATTTGTGAGTTTTTCATATATTTACGATTGCTCGTATTAATTGATAACGTTAGTATTATAGCATCATTCGACCTTCTTTGTCAAGGGCTATAATATGGCTCTATTAATAGGTATAAGTACCAGTTGAATAATTGTAAGTACCGGTATTACCATGGTTTACGTAGCCGCTGTAGCCATTATTACTACCGTAGCCGCTGTTGCTGTATGGGTTATACGAGTTATATTGAGAATAGTTGCTGTTATAGCCGTTATTTCCTGAATAACCGTTGTAGCCGTTGTTATTTGAACTTGCGCCAAATGGGTTTGAATTGTAGATATAACCTGTTGGATTGCTGTTATAGTTACTATAACCATTTCCGTAGCTATTTAGGCTACCGTTATTGTTTGAATATCCTGAATAACCGTTATATCCTGTATTTCCAGAATAACCGTTGTAACCAGAATAACCTGAGTAACCACCATTGTAATTTCCAGATGAAATACCTGTCATGACGTTGATTGTATTTGAACAATTCATAGAAACTGACTGACTACCAGAAACGACTCTGATACTTGCAGTCTTGGATCCTGGAGACATATAAGTCTTCGTTATAGAAGGACCATAACCTGTAAGACCCTCGTCACCTACCCATGTTATGTTGTAGGTTCCGTTTCCACCATAGACTGAGCTTGACCACTGAACCGTAGTTCCTACAGTTGCAGAGATAGGCTGTGAGAAACAAGTCGCTGTTATTGGACTTGCTGATGGTTGAGTAACAGGATACTGATATGTGCCAGTATAATTGTAAACTGGTGCATAAGAATAATCGCCATAGCCACAACCACTGTAGCCACAAGCGTGAGTTGTTGATACTGAGATCAAAGCAACTATGGCAATGACAGCTACTATGATAGCTATGCTCAATATGCCGTGTTTAACTGAATTTATTTTAATCATATTTTTTTGCATATCTATCAAATGTTTGCCTTACGGCTTTATTAAGCCATTTGACAGAGACATGCTTTTATTAGTTGGTAACTAGGTCTTTATAGCACAGTATGGGTATCTTTGTCAATAGGCACACGTGGAATTATGTATGCCAAAAAATGTTAGTTGTGACCAAAAGAAAACGGCGCAAGACCACTGCGCCGCCTCCACAGACCAACACCAGACGTTCCAGACATAACCCAAGGACTGGGAATTCGATCTGGGTTTCCCTAGGAGCACACCCCGATGGCATGTCTTTATCCGAAACCCATTGATAGGAAGGAAGTGTGGTTACTTCCCCGGACATATCGCCCCATTGGCTAATCCCCGCTCTGTATGAGCGAGCTTTTCTGGAGGGGCCGTGAGCTACGGTAGTAAACGTGACCGTGTCCTTTACTCCCCCCGTGAGTGGTGTTGTCGTACGGAAATTTAGACCGACATAACTATCTGAAAATAAGATACGCTAATTAAAGCGAGGAGTCAATGTATGTGCCGAGGACCAGGATCGAACTGGTGACCCTTCCCTCTTCAGGGGAATGCTCTACCAACTGAGCTACCTCGGCATGAGGCTGATGCATTACTACCAAAACAGCTACCTTGGCATAAGAACGATGCATTACTACCAAAACAGCTACCTCGGCATGAGGCGACTATTTCTTCACTGTCGAACTTGCAGGCAAAACGGACTGCAAAGCCTTGAGCTGTTGCATAGCCGCATTTGCTGAACTTACATCACCTTGCACTGCCCCGATAACATTCGGAAGCAACTTGACGTAAGGCTCGATGAAATAATAAGAACCGAAACTCACTGCCAATATGACGATCCAATAGAAAATATGAAATATACTCGATACGCGGTTCGAACGACGAATGCCTCGGAGAATCTTATTATTCTCTTCTGACAATTTACGAACTTGTTCAAGTAATGACTTTTCTTCTGGCGTCATTGGCACACTATAACAGATTTATAATAAACGTGGAAGTATGTTAATCTTTCTATATAATGTCACCTGCGCAAGCACGTTTTGACATTTTTTACACAAAGCCCTCGTAGTTAAATGGATATAACTGCCCCGTCCTAAGGGGTAATTGTAGGTTCGATTCCTGCCGAGGGCACAGAAGTTTGATTCTATTATTCCTCTGATTATCTATTATTCTTCGGACTCGTCGACTTCGTCTATAGCCAATTGATCAAATTCAGACTCGGCCTTCTTATCGGCCTTATCTAGGTCGGCACAAATATCATCTATATTTCCGGATTTTTCATCGACTTCTGTCTCTATATTGTCTAGATTCTTCTTTGTCTGCTTAGACATATCATCTATGTCCTTATTTAGCTTCTTCGTCTTCGCGACCAAAGCTGCCAACTGAACATCTGGATCCTGAGAATTTTGACTAACTGTCGTATTTTGTTTTTTATTGAAGATATTCATGTTTTTATTTTATGGCTTCATTTTGTTTAACCAACTCATTCTTGTAAACTTTCTCCAAGGAGTCTTTCTTCAATAATTCTTCGGCATCCACTTTCTTTATCTTCTTATAATACATTTCCAAGAGTCTCTTGAATTTATCTGCTTCAAGTGCTGTATTGGCATTTATGCTATTTGCTATACGTAGGAAATCTGGACCAACTGTAAACTTGGAAATACTATCTGTATCTCTACCAAATTGTTTCTTCAAGCTTTCATTCCAGACATTTATGATATCTGAAACCTTCAAAGCTTTTATAACCTTCTCAGCTGTCTCTGGTTGAGTGGCTACATTCTCCGGATTTGCACCAGCGGCACTTGCAGTATTTGGCATTGGGGCCATCCTATAAGCACTACCCGCAGGAGAACCTGTTCCACTACCGTCTGATCTTCTATTTATAGTTACAGGCTCATTTTCCTTTATAACTGGTGGAATATCTGTGAGCTTAGTATCGAAGTCTATTGGTCTACCCTCCTTTACACGCATAAACTCTTCCTTCTTTATTCTATAAGGATTTGCTTTTGCCTCCGCCTTGCCAATTTTCTCAGAAATTTTGAGTTTTCTATCTGTCAATACTTCCTTTTCTTTTCTCATTTTTTCTTGAGCTGTTGCTATATTTTCATCTAGCTGTCTGATTATTCCATCTCGACTAATCTTTTTATCAGAGTGTTTTGGGTTAGCTATCTTCAATGTCTCCGCAATTTCATCTCTTTGCTTCGTGGCAAGCTTTAGCTCCTTCTCCATTTCCTCATGCATAATCTCAGCAGAAAGTACCTCGAGCTCAAACTTATCACTGACAGCCATAAGTTCGTTCAAGTTCTTCTCAAGTGGAGCACCCTTCTTCTCATAGAATCCTATAAGCTCGTCCGCTATATGATCTCTTCTATTTGTATATTTCTCCACTTTTCCTTCTCTGTTCTGAAGTTTTATCTGAAGTTTGCCCTTCTTGGTTTCCAGATCTCTTTCTTGTTGTGTTAACTCTTTGATTCTCAATTGGAAAGCCTCTGTGCCAGGAGCACCTTTCGCCTTCATGTCTTTGACTATACTTTCAATCTGAGTGCGAACTTGAGCGACACCGCCTTTCTGTGTGTCTATAGCGCCCATCTCTTGACTTATGTTTCCAGCTTTGGCCTCGTGTCTATCTAGCCAGAATCTGTCGTAAGCAATAATCATTTTTCCAACAACTCTCTTGCCTCCGGCATTTTCATAGGCACCCTTACAAGCCTCTGCAACTTTGGACTTTGTCCAATTTGCTATCTTGCCAAAGAAGGATTTATTTTCTTTCATGACATATGCGGCAAAACCTGCACCTGGTCCAGTAGCTTCTAGGGCTTTTAGTGTTGGAGTTTTTTCTGCAGAAGCCTTTGCTGGTGGAACAGTTTCAGAAGATGTAGGTGGTACCGGCGGTACATTTCTTGGAGGTTCAACATTTCCCGGTTTAGGTGTGCTCTCTTTTACCTTCTTCACCTGAAAAGTGCCGTCAGAATTTTCTATAACCTCATAACCATTTTTTCTAAGATTATCAACAAATTGCTCTGTTGTTTGTTGTGTAGCTGGTGCTTCAACTGTTGGTGGTTTTGCGGCATCTGGTACTGCTACCGGCTCAGCTTTTGGCTTTGGTACTTCTGGTGCAGGACCAATATTTCCTTTTTCATCTTGACGCATTCTAGTCAAATCGTGACGAGCATCGTCAACATTCAAATACTTCCCAGTAAAAAGGTCCTTATAAACCAAATCTT
>CAIPWS010000056.1 GCA_903868845.1 uncultured bacterium | reverse complement strand
GCCCTCGTCGAGACACGGGACGTAACGATCGCCACCGACCTCACCGACGGAACCTAGTGCGACAATTGGATACTTCCGCTGTTCTTCAGGATTATGTTTCCCATAAGTCAGCAGATGTTCGATGCTCGCAGGTTGCCAGGGATTAGTTACGTCATCAGCTTTGATGCCAACAACTGCGTTTTCTGAAGTGATAGAGCGATCGAAATGGAACATTTTAAATTCCCACTCGTCTGCGCCCGTGCTTTTCACCGGAAACCATTTCGCGGTGATATCACTATTGACCCAGTCGTATTTGCCGGCCTTGATCATGTCTTCGAGAGACACGGTGCAGTCCACAACATAACTGACAATCGCACCCACGATTGCCTGGACGGTATTCGTCACCCAACAAGGCTCCTTGCGGAGGAACTTCTTGAATTCCGTTAACCACTGTTGTCGTTTCGCTTCGTCTTGCCCCGTGAGGCAATCGAGCAGTTGTTTGAGCAGTCCCCCGATTTCGGAGAGTGCTTCGCTGAGCATAGCATTCATGGTCAGTTTTTCTTTCTTTGGGTAAGCAGAGAGACGCCGAACCAGCAACAAGCTGTTTCGAGGATATTGTTATTCCTTGTTTCAAATAGCTTTACCTATGTGGCGTTATACTACTTATAAGCTATATTGTCAACCGCCTTCAGCAACTCCACAAACCCTGGAGAATTAACACTTTCACGACCAACGAGGAGTCCATCAACTTTTCCATAAGAAATTATATCTGGAGCATTACGATAGTTAACTGAGCCACCATAGAGCACTCGGACTTTTAAACCAGCCTCTACACCAAAGATGTCTGAAAAAACTTTCTTAACGAATATCGAAGACTCGTGGATATCTTCATTCTTCATCGGCTCAGGTGCACCGATTGCCCAGATTGGTTCATAAGCGAGGACGATAGACTTCACAGAAGCCAGTGGGACATCAGCAAGACTATGTTTAATCTGATTTTTCAAAACCTCCAAATAAGCACCGGCTTCATCACGCACAAGTTCACCAACACAAACTATTGGTGACAAACCTGCATCTATGACCGCCTTTATTTTCTTTGCAACATTCACATCACTCTCCCCTCTCGCTCGCTGTTCAGAGTGTCCAATGATTACATATTCCACACCAATGTCATGTAACATCTCCGCGCTCACTTCGCCTGTATGTGGACCTCTGACCATTTCAACAGACGCAGACTGACTTCCTAGGTGAAAATGCTTGACCTCTTTTCGTGATCCACAAGAGATTATAAAAGGTAGTGGCGGACATATAACAGTCTCAGTTGAAGTTAAAGTTGGAGAAATTCGTTTGATTTTACTGGCGATCTTTTTTGCTTCATCCAATGTGACCGGATTCATTTTCCAGTTACCTACTATAAGTTTTTTATTTGATGACATGCAGATATTGTAACACAACCATTTTTGTCATTGTGTCATTGAAAATTGATTGTTTTCTCAAATTTCTTGCCACGAAAGCGTTGTGTAGAAACTTGAAGTCAAAGGAAATGAAGGCGGTGGACCATATAAAAGGTTAGCGTCATAGGTGAGATTACGATTTTGATAACCACTTACGATAGAACCTGAGCCATAAGCAAAGCCGTATCTAACATTTGTGGCAATCATCCCATATAAATTTAAAGTCGTTCTCAAATAAGTACCGTAACAATTAGAAGAATAATAAAATCTT
>CAIPWS010000055.1 GCA_903868845.1 uncultured bacterium | reverse complement strand
TGTACTTGATAATTACTAGGTTAATAGGTAGTCTTAAATAAACGTTCTTAACCATCAACTTGTGGAGGATTGTACCAATGGGTGTTTACCATGAATTAGCCCGTATTGCATTAGTGGATCCTGCGGCTGCACAAGCGTTAGACAATATTGACGCCGCCGCTAGGCAAATGAATAAGGCCTGCACACTATTAACTTGCCGCTGTGTATATCACTCCTGTCAGAAGGTTATTAAAAAAGGATCAGAGGTGTATGTCTTCAATGGACCAAATGGCGTGGTGAGTTTATTCTGTCACGCTGGATGCTTCAGTAATTGGTTCGATTGAAATATTCTCAGGATTGCCCACCGACGGACCCATCTGTCTGGTGGGCTTCGTTGTATATTTTGATTCACAAAAAGAAAACCCCCGAGATGGGGATTTTCTTTCGCGTGTTTTAGGTTTTATTATTTCAACTCAACCTTACCACCAGCGGCTTCTATCTGCTTCTTGAAAGCATCGGCCTCTTCTTTCTTCATACCATCCTTAAGGAGGGAAGGAGCGGCATCAACGAGGTCCTTAGCTTCCTTGAGACCAAGAGCTAGGACTTCCTTGATAACCTTGATAACAGCAATCTTCTGCTCACCAGCGGCTGCTAGGTGGACAGCGAAAGTGCTCTTCTCTTCACCAGCGGCAGCGACGGGAGCGGCAGCAACAGCAACAGCTGCAGCTGAGACACCAAACTTCTTTTCGAGGAGCTTAACGAGTTCGTTAAGGTCGAGGACTGACATCTTTTCGACTGTTTCGACTAGTGTCTTGAACTTTGCAGGGATTTCAACATTTGTAGGTTCCATATTTGTAATTGTTAATTTTTAATTGTTAAATTGCGATCAAATTATTTCTGTTTCTTTGCAATCTGATCAAGTGCCATGACAAATCCTTGTATAGGGGAATTGATGACATTGACGAACATGCCACGCAATGTGTTAAGTGGAGGTATAGAAGCGATAGCTATCATACCAGCCTTGTCCATGTATGCTCCATCGAAGACTCCACCAGTAATACTCACTTGGTCCTTGAACTTCTTTTGGAATTCGTAGACGTTGCGAGCAGGAGCGATGAGGTCCTTGCTGTAAGCGATACCTGACTCACCGACGAGTTCTGGCATTGTTCCAGAATATTTCTTTTCTGTGAGGGCGCGTGTTGTCAAAGACTTCTTGGCTACGAAATATCCGACGCCATCTTTCTTCATAGCGCGGCGCATAGTTGTAGCATCTGAAACTTTGAGACCATGGAAATTCACGAAAACTATGGACCTTGCATCGGCCATGAGTTTACCGAGCTTTTCTATGATTTCTCTCTTTTGTATTTTTGTACGTGCCATTTTGTAATTTCAAGCAAAAGATGCGAGGTGAACCTCGTCTTTACTTGATTGTTTAGTTTTTCGACCTTTATAAAAGGCCAGAGATTCGGTTTTTTACCTCGGAAGGTCTTAGTGCATAACTGAGCCGCATTTGCGGTCTAGTTCGGCGCGCCTTCTGTCTTTGGGCCTATGGCAATGATAATTACATAAAAATTGACAGGACGCAAGGGTACCTTTCATGCCTTTCCTTATTCCAATTATCTGTTAAAATGCACCGCATAACCAATCGAACCAAATTAACCGACATTTACTAACATCATGGACACACTAACAGCATTATTTGGAAGCGAATCGAAGGTCAGGATCATACGCCTTTTTCTTTTCAGCCAAGGTATTCCTTTTTTCGCCAAGGAAGTCGCAGACAAGAGTCGTTGCTCTGCAGGTACTACGAAAAGGGAATTGAACACTCTTATGAAGGCGGACCTCATTCGCAAGCGTAAGATAACAAAAGAAGTTCAGATCAAACGTGGAAAAAACGTGGTAGTGAAGAAAGTCAAAGGAGTTGGTTTCATTTTGAATGAGAAATTTCCATACTTAAATCCTCTCAAGACATTACTCACAGTTGCAAGTATTCAAGCGGATGAATCACTCACGAAGTGCTTCGCTTCTGCTGGACGTATCAAGTATCTAGTCGCAGCCGGTGTATTTATCCAAAACTGGGATTCCAGGGTTGATCTTCTTGTTGTTGGTGAAGAACTGAACCTCTTGAAAATAGAGGCCATAATCAAGACCATAGAAGCAGAGATAGGAAAGGAGATCTCATATTCAGCCTTCGATACGCAAGACTTCGAATATCGCCTAGGTATACATGACCGTCTAGTTCGCGACATATTGGACTATCCACACGTGACACTCATAGACAAACTTAACGTGGTATAATTGATGCATTACTAGCGTTAATTATTAGTTAAATATAATTTAATTATATGTTATTGATTCAGAATTGGGGTGATGTATTCACTCTTTCACTTCAGAGCGTTTGGTCTGGTGTAGCACGTTTTATACCAGTATTAGTCATTGCTCTCATAATATTCGCAATCGGTTGGGTTTTGGCTGCTCTCATTGAGAAGCTTGTCGAAAGCCTATTCCGTGCTCTTAAGATCGACACAGCCTTGAAGGGTGCCGGCATGGAAGACGTAGTCAAGCGTGCAGGTTACAGCTTGAACTCTGGTGCTTTCGTAGGAGCTTTGGTCAAGTGGTTCATCATCGTAGTTTTCTTGATGGCCTCACTTAGCATGCTTGGTCTCGACCAGGTCAATGCTTTCTTGACTCAGATTGTTGGCTATCTACCAAATGTTATCGTGGCAGTTCTTGTGCTCTTGGTTGCAGCTATCGTTGCTTCTACATTGCAGAAGTTCGTCGTTGCTAGCGCTCTTGCTGCTCATTCGAAGTCAGCAGAATTGCTCGGCCGCGTCACGAAGTGGTCTATCTGGATCTTCGCTATCTTGGCAGCCCTTGTTCAGCTTGGTGTTGCAGCAGGTTTGATCCAAATGATTCTTACAGCCCTCTTTGCTGGTCTTGCTCTTGCTCTCGGTTTGGCCTTCGGCCTCGGTGGTAAGGAAACAGCTCAGAAGATTGTTGAGAAGACAGCCGCTCATATCTTCAACAGAGAATAGTTTTGAAGACATAGGAAATCAAATCCTTCGGTACACGAAAAGCCCTCTGCAGAGGGCTTTTCTAGTCCTCGGATATCTTCTGCTGAAGATATCCTGTGGATGTACCTCAGTATTTATTTCCTACGTCTTCATTTGCAACTTATTCATACACAACAATCTCGGCATACTTGCCAAGAGTGTGCGGGGGGGGGTAGAATTACGGGGTAATAATTTACCGTATAAAAAACCAAAATTTCATGAACAAAAAAATCCTTAGCGTAGTGATTATCATCGCAGTAGTGATTCTGGTTGCAGCTGTATTAACTAGAAATAAACCCAGCAACAGTAACGTCTTTACAATCGGTGCAGCACTACCTCTTTCTGGTCCTGCAGCAGCATGGGGTGAAAATTTGAAAAATGGTATGCAGTTGGCTTTGGAAAATCAGCCAAATATAAGAATTGTTTATGAAGACACAAAAGGAACGCCAGCGGATGGTGTGTCTGCATTCAATGCATTACAACTCAAAGGAGTAGATCTTACCGTCTCAGCTCTTTCTGCAGTGAACTTCGCTTTGTCGAAGGTCGCTTTGGATAAGAAAGTTCCACTCTTGGCCACCCTCACAACTGGGGATGGAATAGTAAATGATTATACAATCCGCTATTACAACAATGCGTCTATATATGCTATCCAGGCATTCACCGATCCGTCCTCACCAGTTATAAATGCTAAAAAGATAGCGGTAATTTATAGAAATGATGATCTTGGAACATCGGTTTTAAACATAATTAAAAAGTTTAGCACCCAATACGGAAAAGAGGTTGTGTTGGCAGAATCATTCAAACCAGCAGAGACAGATTATTCGACTGTTATGACCAAGGTGAAGGCTTCCGGTGCAGATGTGTTTATGTTTGCTGACTCCACAGCATTGGAAGGTTTAGGCATTCTCAAGATGGCTCAGCAGCTCAATATCACTATGCCAATTATAGAGACTTCAGCAGTCTTCAGTGATCTTCAAAATAGAAAACAAGCTCCAGCAGGTATGACTTATTATTCAACAGCTTTCGACTTCGTTCTTCCAAACAATGCAGTTGATTTTAAAAATGAATACGTAGCCAAATTTGCCAAGGATCCAAACTTCGGTGCAGCCTTCGGTTATGACATCGTGAATACTGTTTCGAAGTGTTTCGGTAATAAGAATCCAATACTTCAGTGTATAAAATCAATGAATCAAATAGTCGGTGTCTCTGGTACTGCCAATCAAGTTATTCCTGGCGACTTCGTCGTGACGATGCACTTGGAGAAGGTGAATTAGATCATTCTAACAGTCAACTCACTATCGAGCGCTTTTGCCACACGCTGTAAAAACTTTATAGAAGGGTTGTAATTGCCAGTCTCTAATCTCGATAGTGTAGCTTGTCCGATACCAGACTTGCGAGCCAGCTCCGCTTGGGTCATGTCTTTCTTGATGCGCTTGTCCAAAATATCGTGGATGATTTGGAATTCAACTTCGATGGCAGCATCAGCACGACGAAATTTTGGATCTCGCATGCATTTTCTACTCCAAGCTTCAAAAGTTGTGTATTTTAATTTTGTATTCATGATGTATTGAGTATATGTCATATAAGTCATATTTACAAGTAGATGAATATTTCACCTACCAGTATTGCTTTATTTTAATCTGGAGTTATACTTGTACTATCTTTCCGAAACTGTCCATTGAGATTCCCCGCATTGCAATGCGGGGTTTCGTTTTTTAGACAAAAGTCTAGGAGCATACTTTTTATATATGAGAATTCATTTTCATCTAATCTTCTAATAAGTCTTATTAATCTATTTGCACTTATGGATTTTATTTGATTAAAGAGAAGAGTCATCTTCTGTCCCTTGTATTCTATCAAGTAAAAATTAATTCCAGTAAGTATAGTACTTGTAATAGGTAATATTAGTAGACTATCAAAATCAATCTTTTTCAAGACAAGTACAGGCCGTTCATATCTTTCATGTTTTCCATTTATCTCATGACCAATATTTACACCAAGAGACGCCCACCAAACTTCGCGTTCCAAGAAAAAGAACTCTGGTGGTAGTACCCGTTTGTTTAGAGCCTTCTTTTTCAAATTCCAGCCATCAAAATCTTTTGTGTACTTGTTATTTGTATTTTCCATGAAGTAATCATAAACCACTGAGATAAAATTTCGCTCAAAAAGTTCTAAAATTTTGATAAAAAAAGAATCAAATTTTGATGAAGATTTTGGCCGTATTGCAGGCATTTTTAACCAATACTTACCCCCACCTTGCGCCTTGCGTAAGTGTTCGCCTTGCTTTGCAAGGCTCCCTTATCCACAGAAGTGGGAAGTGTGAAAAAGACTTGACATTTATATGGCTACAAGTATACTTATGCGCACGGAATGATTTATATGAAAAACGCTCTAAATTTGCGGCAATAGCCACACCGAAGCAATTTCGGCGTGACCTGTAGCCGCTCAATGAAGCGGTTTTTCTTTTCAGAACGACTGTTGTTTGAAAATTTCATACTTCAAGTTAGATAAGTCATTTTAAACCGATGAAACCCGGCGGTGGACGTATTTGGTTTTTATATGACTTTGTAAAGTAAGTAATGTAGGTAAGTAACAAGTGGTTCTTAGAATTCCTAATGGGAATTATAAGGGCGTATGGTGGATGCCTTGGCTAGAAAAAGCGATGAA
The DNA here is from genome assembly GCA_903868845.1 of uncultured bacterium. GTDB lineage: Bacteria > Patescibacteriota > Minisyncoccia > Phycocordibacterales > PALSA-1337 > C7867-002. Next base: position 1,406 of record CAIPWS010000055.1, on the reverse strand, counting down.
GGACGTGGCGTGGCAGCGATATGCTTCGGGGAGGTGCCTAGCAACCTTTGATCCGAAGATCTCCGAACGGGGAAACCTAATACGACGAACTCGTATTGCCTATTATTTTGTAATAGGAGCGTACCCTGGGAAGTAAAACATTTCAGTACCAGGAGGAAGAGAAACAAAAATGCATTCCGTAAGTAGCGGCGAGCGAAAGCGGAGAAGACTAAACTTAACCATTTATTTGGTTGAGGGTTGCAAGGTAAAGACGTGCTATTTATAGCAGAGAAGTTACAAAATTTTTTATTAGCAGAACGATCTGGAAAGTTCGACCCTAGAGGGTGATAGTCCCTTATGCGAAAATAAAAAATCTTCTTTGTCTTTATTCTTAAGTACCCCGGGACACGAAAAGCTCGGGGGAATCCGCCAGAACTAACTGGCAAGTCTAAATATTTTTCTAGACCGATAGTGAACTAGTACCGTGAGGGAAAGGTGAAAAGCAGCCCGGAAGGGCGGTGAAATAGATCTGAAACCATATGCCTACAAGGAGTCGGAGCGGTCAACACAACGTGTGTGATGACGAGTGAAAAGTAAAAAGTGAAAAGAAGAAAGTAAGCGCATGAGCGATTACTTTTAACCTTATACTTTCGACTTTTCTCTTGCATCGTGCGTGGTGTGTTGACCGTCACGGCGTGCCTATTGAAGAATGAGCCAACGAGTTTATGTATGCTGCTGACTAAGATCGAGAGATCGGAGTCACAGGGAAACCAAGTCTGAATAGGGCGTTTGTAGTATACATAAGACCCGAAGCCGGATGAGCTTGCCACGCGCAGGGTGAAGTTAACCGAAAGGTTGATGGAGGCCCGAACCGTTTAGCCGTGCAAAACTATCGGATGACGTGTGGTAAGGAGTGATAAGCTAATCGAATTCGGTAATAGCTGGTTCTCTCCGAAAGAACTTTTGGGTTCGCGTTAGATGTACCTTATTGGGGTAGAGCACTGGAAGGTTTCGAACGGGCGAAAGCTCACGACACCTATCAAACTCCGAATACAATAAGTCATTATCTAGCAGTTAGTCTGTGGGGGCTAAGCTCCATTGGACAAAAGGGAAACAGCCCAAGATCTCTATTTAAGGTCCCTAAATCAACGTTAAGTGCGCTTAAGGTAGTGAAATTTCTATGACAATGAGGATGTAGGCTTAGAAGCAGCCATCATTCAAAAATAGCGTAACAGCTTACTCATCGAGAAGTTTCGCGCCGCAGATAATCGGGGCTCAAACGTTGTACCGAAACTGAGGATTTAAATTTACTTCGGTAGATTTAAGTGGTAGGAGAGTATTCGCACTGCGATGAAGGTGAAGGGGTGACCCACACTGGAGCGCTGCGAAGTAAGAATGTTGGCACAAGTAACCGCAATGCAGGTGAG
>CAIPWS010000054.1 GCA_903868845.1 uncultured bacterium | reverse complement strand
TGTCGGAAAAGGCGTAAATGTTCGAAAGGTTATGAAAAGTATGTGTCGCTCCTGCGCGTTTGTGTGGGATGATGGCCATGGTGACGTTACGTGTTCTCTGAGCAGATATGAAAATTAGGCCATCCGAGGGCTCAATTTCCATATACAGGTAAATAGTGTGTGCCTGCGGGGGTGGCAAATGTTTTTAAAAACGACCACTTAGCTTTGCACAAGTGTACCCTTGTCCACATTTATAAATTGGAATGGCTTGGTTGAGCCACTCCAATTTATAAATGTGCATAACTCCTCTTTTGAGACGACACTATCACCCCGTGCAACAAAATATTGGCCAGTACCACAACGTCTCCCTGAGCACCTCTGACGAAATGACCACAAAATGGTCACTATATTTTGTGCACAAATGATCTTTCTTCATAACTTTTTGAACAAAAATTTATCAAAATTTGAACATTTTTTGAACAAAATTTGAGAACTTCTTCATCAAAATTTTATCTCATAGGTTTATGATATGTCTGTAGTCGCATTATTAATTACAAAAAAATGTCACAAATATACATAAACAAAAAAGTCACTTGTGAAAGTACGTCCAAAGCCGCGCAAAATCACGGTTTTACTCTAATAGAAGTTCTAGTAGTCATAGGCATCATCGCAGTGCTCGCATCTGTTGTTTTGGTCGCTATAAATCCTTCTCGTCAATTTAAGTTGGCCAGAGATTTACAGAGATCGACGAACCTAGATGCCATCTTGAACGCTATTCACCAAAATATGTCTGAACATAAGGGAACTTTTGTCTGCTTTGGTTCTCCTAGGTCTATCCCGACTGTATATACAAGAATCAAGAGCTCAACAGTCATAGGTGATCTCGGAGACATGGCTAGTTGTCTGGTGCCAAATTATATCGCCTCACTTCCATATGATCCATCGCTGTCTGTAGCTCATTATGCCAGCACAACTGACTATGACACCGGTTACGACATAAGCATAGACGCAGACGGGCGTCTGCAAGCAAGCTCAACAGGAGAGTTAACGGCGTCTATCACGACTATTCACTAAACAATGCATATATGTCATAAATGCGCTAGAGTAATGTAGTGAGAACGGATAAGAGGATAATAGCGACGTTTATAGCAGCTTTGGCCTTCATTGGTATTTTTGCTGGATTCAGATGGGAAAAGACGAGTGATGTAGGGAATAAGGCACAAAGTGAAATAGTTACAGTCAAATCATTTGGCACAAAAGTTCAAAGTGCAAAGAGTAATGCCATAACCGGACAAGCATTTTTTTCGAGTCAAGCAACGACAACGTATGAGGATGTCGTAACTGCGAGGTCATACCTAGTCGGTGATGTGAAGACTGGCAAGGTATATCTAGAACAAAATAGCAAAAAAATAATGCCGATAGCTTCATTGTCAAAGCTCTTGACCGCTCTGGTTTCTACGACTATTCTGTCTTCATCAACGAAAATAGTTATTGACCCATCGCTTGCAAACTTGCCTGTAGATGGAAGTGGAATAGGTGTTGGCGAGACATTTTATTTCTCAGATCTCGTGTTTGCCATGTTGTTGGACTCTTCAAATATAGCAGCCGAAGCAATCGCTTCATCAAGTGGAAACGCCGATTTTATAAATTCTATGACTGGTTATGCCAAGGAATTGGGAATGACCAATACTTCATTTGCGGACGCTTCTGGTTTGAGCTCATATGATTTATCGACAGCAAAAGATATTTTTGTCTTGGCGCAATATTTATATACAGAAAAACCGGAAATTTTGAATATTACAAAAACCCCAGTGTCTGGTACTGCGACATCTACTGAGCATGGATCGCATGCATTCATAAATATTCATCCTTTTGTAAATGACCCTCGATTTCTGGGAGGTAAAACAGGTAGAACAGATGCAGCTGGAGAAACCATGCTCACCATGCTAAATATAAACAATCATCCGATCGCTTTTATAATCCTAGGAGCAAATAACGGATATAGGGAACACGATACCAGGCTTCTTATAGAGGCTTATGCATCACATTCTCAGTAACATATTCCTTGTTATTGAAAGCCGCAACGTCATGAGGAAATAGCTTTGTAACAATGATATAAATCGTATATGTAATGAAGAAAGCAGACGCTACGTCTATCGTATAGTGTAAGTGTCCAAGCAGTGCCAAAGTTCCGAAGAATACTGAGCTAACAAGACAGAGGTAACGCATAGGCTTATAGTCCCAATAAAGAAGTGCAGCCAAGAAAGGTAAACCAGTATGACCAGAGAAGAATAGATCACCACCACCGCTAAACAAGAAGAAGTTTGTACTTGTTGAGAACACCTTGAAGAAGTTGAAATCAAGAGAATCCAATATGGCGTGGTCAGGATATGGTCCAAGATGAGTGAAGGTTATGAAGACGGCTCTTATGGTGACGAATATAGCTGCACTCTTGAGCACAAGCGGTATCTTTCGTGGGCTCTTAAGACAGGTTATTGCAAGAATCAATCCAAGTAGAAGAGGGCAATACATGAACAAAATGTCCACATTGAATGTAGGAATGTTACTTAGTATAAGATCCGTAACCGGACTACTTTCTTTCACCAATGCATAGCCTTGGGCGTAATAGTTTATGATAAGGCTTGCAACCAAAAGGCCTATTCCGACTATACAGGATATGATGAAATTCTTCTCCGCTAGTACATTTTTCCAGTTATTTCGCATATAGTTCCGATTATATTAACTGGGCAATTGTAGCATAGATATTACTTCAAATCACCGATGATACTTTGAGCATCTTTGCGTGCTGCGACTAGGTCTTTGTTGGCAGTCTGTATCTCCATTCTAGCTTCTTTGAGAGCAGTAGTGTTTGATTTCAAGACATTCTTGTCTCCATTGTCAGGTATCAGGGTCGCAACTCTGTTTATTGCATTTTGAGCCTGTGTCTTAGCATCGTCTATCTTCGCATTCATATCTGCCAAGCTTGTTGATGCTGCGCTAATATTTTTTGTGCTCGTTGCTGTTGCTAGTCTAGACTGAAGTTTACCAGCAAGGATGGAGAGCATATCGTGTATAGTGCCGACACGATCTGCTGCAGCTATGATGTTTATTCTTGGCATAACAAGAGCATAAACTCTATATTCCTTGGTTATAGACTTTACTCCTTCTGTAGCAGATGAAGTTGAAGTGGCAAGATCAATCTGACCCTTCAATGAGTCAAGTGTGCTGATTTCGTTTTGAATAGAAGTTGTAATACCACTTTTGTCTGTATCGGATATTTTCTTTAAGGATTGAACTTTAGATAGAAGCTTGTTTAGATCAGATATTCTTTTGTCTATCTCAGTATTTCCGTGAGTTTTAATGGTTTGGATCTTGGTCAATGTGCTCGAAGCGGTTGTTTTCGGGATCAATAAAGTTTTGAGAAATCGGATGAAATCAGTTCCCGCAGCAAGGAGCGCAGAAAATACCTTCTGTTGTCCTTCGTCTGCAATCTGGAGG
>CAIPWS010000053.1 GCA_903868845.1 uncultured bacterium | reverse complement strand
TCTAATCCCATTAGGGGTTAGTTCCCCGAAGCTTGCTTCGAATAATGCTAGACTGATGAGGTGAGCACCCACATCCACAAATCTCATAACGTCACACTCCTGATGTACCACCTAGTTTGTCCTGCTAAATACAGGAGAGTGGTGGTCACCGAATCAGTCGATCAAACTATTAGGGAGATCTGCCTTGAGATTGCCAAAAGATACGACATTCATTTCCTCGAAATCGGTACAGACAAAGACCACGTGCATTTTCTGATTCAATCAATACCAACAATGCAGCCCCAGAGCATTGCACAGACAATTAAAAGCATTACTGCTAGAGAAGTATTCAAGAAACACCCAGAGGTCAAAAAACAACTCTGGGGCGGAGAGTTTTGGACAAAAGGCTATTACATGAACACTGTTGGTAGAAATCACTCAGAAAATGCCGTGCGTGAATATGTTAAATCTCAAGGCAAAGACAAAGAGTATACTGAACTCCTTAAAGCTCAATATACCTTGTTTGACCACTAATACCTCGTCAGCTTGCTGCGAGGTTGTTTATTAAATTTGTTGTAGCCCATTGTTTTGTATTGTCCTAGGTTAGGTCTCTAGCAAGTCATCAAAGAGACTATGGCGGCGCCGCCCGAGCTAAAGCTTCCGGTGCGGCACCGCCTGCCAGCTCTATGAATGATTCGTATAATCCAGCCAAACTGTTAAGGTATGTGACAGCCGTTTCAGGCGAAATATCTCGACCGGATATTTTCCCGAAGTATTTTTGCGTTCGTGCTATGAGTTCTTGGCTGTATGGCTGTTCCATAGCCACATTTACTCATGGCACTTTGTCTCTTTTGAGCGTGGTAAAATATGAAATGGCTCAACATCTAGCTTTTACGTGTTGAACTTTCAGAAATCCATGATCACTGATGAAGATAAACTGATTAGACAACCCCTTTTTGCCAAGGGTTGTTTGACGTTCAAGAATTCCGGGCACACCTTGATCCTCGATCGTGGATATTATCGATGTTCTGAGCAGGTTAAGGGGAATTGCCATTGCAAAGAGAAGATGATCAAGGTTAAGGATATGGTGAGAAGATTTGACAATCTGATAACGAAATTTGAATTGCCGGAGGGCGTAGCCGGAAAAGTATTCGATGAGTTATTGATGGTCATGGTTAAACAATGGCGCAGGGCAAGCCAGAGGGACGTGCATCTGGAGGAGATTCTCGTATCTACAGGAAATATCATCATTGACCAGATCAAAAAGCAAAAGGAGATAAGTAAGACTGACTTTTTAGAATTTAAGCGAACATTTTATACTCTGCTAAAAAACCAATACGAAGAAATGCTTTTCAATTATCTTCTTGATCCTCTTTTCACTTTGAACCCATGGCCGAAAGAACAAGATGAGATGGCGGCATTTCTCAGAAAATCTATGGGCATAAATGTACAAAGAATACGCATGAATTTTTCATGGCATGTACGCAAACTATATCTTTCGGACGATGGTCAAATCGATAGTATGGAATTTGAAAACTGGAGTTGGTATGTAATGCAATATACCAAGCGACATATCCCGGAATTCATGGCTGATTTCAAGAAAGGATTTATAGTGAATACAAGACAATTTAGCACTTTAAACTTTTTTGATGTTGCCGATGAATTCAGTCAGAATGATTTTAGGGATGCTCTGAGCTACAGTGCATTTGCGACAAATTATGCGAAGGAAAAGATACTACGCAAGATTTTCGATGGATTTGAGGATCTCAAGCCAAAAGCACAGATCGAATATCTGAAAAAGTTAGATGGTCTAACGAAGCAATCGTTTTATGCGTATTTTGCAACATTGAACAGAATATAACTGAATATGGCGCCTCCCGCTCCAACAGCTCTTTCAATCACAGGAAAGTCATGCGCGGCCGCTTGGCGTGGGCGCATGGTAGTAGAGAGTACGGGCGCGTACACCTCCGCCCTAATGGGGTTTGTGGCGCGCCTTACGCTCCTATTCGCATGGCTCCGCTTACCCGACAGTCTGTAACGCACAGACAGTCGGCCGCTCTCGCCATGCCAACAGGAGCTAGGCGCGAATGGAGTCCGTGGTGACGGGCGGAGGTCAACGCGCCCTTATCTACCAAGCGGCCTGCGCATCACTTTCCGAAAGAGCTGTAGAGGCGGTCGGCGAAAGGCAGTTTTTCATTTAGCGATTTTTGTTTTATAATACAATCAATGAAAAAACTAAAATACCGCATTATTCTTAAGTACGCGGGTCTAATAATTTTTTTATCACTTAGCATCTTTTTCATTTGGCAAAATACAAAGAAAGTGCCAACCGAGGGTGATTGGCAGGCGAAAGTTGCTGTATTATCGAAAGCTGAATTCCAGGGTCAACTTGTTACCGTAAAAAATGTTCGTAATTTTACTTATGAGAGCGGATCAGAAAACAATCCGACGGTTGCATATTATGATAAAACATATGATCTCAATAAGCTGACAAAAGTTTGGTATGTCACTGAACCATTTGCCCCAGGTGCTGCTGTGGCGCATACATTCTTATCATTTGAATTTTCAACAGGTGATTTCTTAAGTATTACGATTGAGTCACGTCTTATGAAAGGTCAATCTTATAGTGCCCTTGCCGGAATGCTGCATACCTATCCATTGATGTATATTGCAGCTGATGAAAGGGATGCAGTATATCTTCGCGCCAATATTCGTAAAGATCCAGTATATGTATATCCTGTACGCACTACACCAGAACACGCACGATTACTTCTTACGGATATGCTTCAAAAAATGAACGATCTAGAAGTGAATCCAGAGTGGTATAACAGTCTTACGGCAAATTGCACCTCAATGATCGCCTACCACATCAATAAATTATTTCCTGGACGTTTACCAAAATTTCTTTGGCAAGGAGCACTGACTGGATATGCTGATGAGTTAGCGCTGAAAAGTGGTCTTTTGGATACCGATCTTCCTATCGATCAGGCTAGACAGAAGTACTATATAAGTGATATCTCGAGAAAAGTTGGCTATGTAAAAAATTATTCGGCCTTGATTCGAAATACAGATATATGAATTACTCCAATGTTATAAATGAAATTTTCAGTCAGTTTGTAGGTCCTAGATTTTCGATCAAATTATGGGATGGATCGGAACGTTACTACGGATCAGGTACATCAACGACTTTCACTCTTGTTATAGAAGATGAGGTATCTGCGAAGCGTCTGCTGGCGCAAGGATCACTTGGTTTTGGGGAATCATATATGGCAGGGAAGATACGGATTGAAGGTGATATAGAAGCTTATCTTAGACTTCGCCGTCAATTTAAGAGTGTGAAGCGTTCATGGAGACTTATTTTTGCTACTTTTCTTGCGACGAGGAGTATTCCTAAAGATCGAAAGGATCAGATCGCTTACCATTATGATCTTGGAAACGACTTCTTTCAAATGATTCTTGATCATGAAACTATGTCATATTCCGCCGGACGCTACAATATTGGCTTATATGATTTGGCAACTGCCCAGCGAAAGAAATTAGAGTTTATCTCGGAGTGGTTGAATCTTCCCGCGGGTGCTTCAGTTCTAGATCTTGGTTCGGGATGGGGAGGATCCGCACAACATGCGGCAACAGATAAGCAATGGCATATAACCGGATACACCCTGAGCAAGGCGCAACTGGAGTATTGTAATCAACTCATAAAAATGAACCATTTGGAAAAGTCAGTTTCATTTGAATATCGCGATTTCATAGATAGTCTTCCTGAAGCTAAGTTTGATGGGATCACGATGATTGAGTCCATAGAACATGTCGGACAAAAAAGACTTGGAATGTTTTTTCAACAACTCTACAAAGCACTTAAACCAGGTGGCCCGCTCGTCCTTCAATTGACCGGTAGGTATCAACCTCACCGTGTTGATAGGTGGACGCTGAAATATGTATTCCCAGGTGGATATTTGCCAGCGAAAGGAGAACTTATCACTGCTGCCAATGAAGCTGGCTTTTTGGTTGAGGAATTTCGTGATGATACCCATGACTATATCCGTACTATGACTGAATGGATAAAAAACTTGGAAAGTCATCGCACTAACATCGAGCAAAAATTCGACAAGCCTTTTTATCGCTTATGGGAATTATGGATGCACGGGGCAAAAGTCAACTTTGAACTTGAATCCATGAATTTATTTAGGGTAAGACTAAGGCGTCCAAAATAATTTCCAGTACGATATTTATGTCAAAATAAAAATCCTATCAACAGGAGCTACTATTTGACTTTTGCTAGCTGGAAAATCTTTTCCATTAATATTGAAGCGGCTTTTTCGTATTCATTTCGGCCGTTGTTTATAGTTGTATTCTCATTTGTTATAAAGATTTCGTCTGAATTTATCGGTTTTCCGAAGGTAATAGTCAACTTTTGTTTTCCGCTGAGAAACGCCGTGAACGAGAAATTCTCAATACCCTGAATTAAAACGGGAACAATCGGTGATTTAGTCTCTTTTGCCAAGAAGGCTACACCGCCTCGTGCTTTTGTGGGGTCGTTCTGAGTATATTTTTTCCCCATTGGGAAAATAACTACATCCTTATTTTGATTGAGCAGGGCGAGATGGTGGTTTAAAGCTTGTTTGTAATCTTTTAATCCAGAATACGCTGGATAAGCACCCATCAATCTGAAAAACTCTCCACCATAGAGAAACGAAAGTCTGTTGTTTTTATAAAAATCTTTTACTCTAGAAACGTAATACAGGGGAAGGTGGCTAGAAAAATATGGCAGACAACATGAAATAAGCATGGGATCAAGTTCTGAAATATGATTACTGGCGATAATGACCCCCCGCTTCGAGCTCGTTAAGTTTTCTATGCCGACTATTTTGAATGAACAAAAGAGCTTCATGGACCACCGAAGAGGTGCCCACGAAAGATGCTGAAAAAAGCTAGGCATCCTTAAAGGATATTGTTGAATAGGAATATTTGAACTCTCAACCATGCGAGTGGACAAATGGTCTATCTGTTTTTGCGATAACATTGTATAATCTTTACATATAGGTCTTATTATTACAATAATCATTCATTACTATGAATTCAACAGTTGCTTTATTTTTCGCTATTAATGTCTTAGCAGCAGCCCTTATAGGGGGTAAATTTTTGAGTAAAAACAATCCAGTCTTCAAATACTTTGGCGTCGGTCTTTTGTTTGACGCTCTTGCTTTTGCATTTTGGACTATCGGATATGGCAATTCTAGCTGGCTTCTAAACTGTGTAACATTGGGTGCTATTACGCTACTCGTATCCCTTGTGTTTTTCCTATATGCGTCTCTTCAGAATCATTCCGCAGGTAACCGTACTTTAGGAACTGTACTCGGTATTGTTGTCGTTATTGTCATATTTATGATCGGAAGATACTCGCCTAATTTGGCATATATTTCTCCAGAAGGATTATTATTCTTCAATCTGACCCCGCTTGTTCAGATGCTCTATGTTTTTGCGCTAGCCTTCACTTTCCTTCCGTTGACCGATCTTGTCGCATCAAAATTTGGTTCACCGTATTCCGCATTAGTGCGATATGGATTCATAGCGCAGTTTGTGGGTGGTATCATGCTTATCACGAATACAGATGTTCAAGTTCTTTATGTAACAGGTTGGGTTATTGGTATCGTATATCTTGTTTTATGTGTTGCACTTTTTAACAAAAAAGTCTGGCATAGCGCAAATTAGTTGTCTCCTAAACAGTTTTAATTTACCGCGCTCTAATGTAGAGTATAGAGCGTGTGTATTTGAGTATTTA
>CAIPWS010000052.1 GCA_903868845.1 uncultured bacterium | reverse complement strand
CAACTGGCTCATCTATGGCGGTTCTAACATTATACAGATAATATACAAAGCCTTTTTGTGGCCATTCAATTTTCATTACCGGTCTTTTTGGAAGTGCGGATAGTTTTGTGTAAACGTTCTTTTGCATGTGTAGAAAACTTCTATCCTTACCTATAATATAACACTTGTTCACAAGTAGACACTACCATTTTCAAGCAGCACGACACGACACAACCTCCCCCTCGCGAGGGGGAGGTTGACAAATGGAAGTGTCAATATTTGTATGTGTCTAGTTTTTAAGCTTCACTCTATCGCCAAAATGAATGCTTAGGTTTTCAAGAATTGTCGGCCAATCCCGTAACTGCATAGTCCACTTTTCTATCACATTCATAGTTGTCAGATACAAAATCTTCAATGCGGCATCTGTACTGACAAACGCACTCTTGGTCTTGGTAACTTTGCGCAATTGCCGGTTGAAGTTCTCAATGGCATTGGTCGTATAAATCATTTTTCTGATTTCTGGAGAATATTTAAACATTGTACTCAACTCATTCCAATTCTCACGCCAGCTTCTCACACCTATGGCATATTTCTTCGACCATTTGCTTTCAAAAATTTCCAGTGCAGCAAGGGCTCCATTTTCAGTTGGTGCTTTGTAAATTGGCTTAAGATCAGCCACAAACGCTTTAACATCTTTATAACTTACATAGCGAGTACTGGAACGGATTTGATGTACAACACATCGCTGAACTTCTGTACGCGGAAAAGCTACTTGTATCGCTTCCACGAACCCTTTCAAGCCATCAATACTAGCGATTAAGATATCTTCCACGCCTCTGGATTTGAGGCCATTAAGCACACTCAGCCAGTATTTTGCCCCTTCGCTTGCGTCAAGCCATATACCCAGCACGTCTTTGCGACCATCAAGATTTGTGCCGATAGCTATATAAACAGCCTTCTTTGAGACTGCGCCATCTTCACGGACTTTAATATGAAGTGCATCGAGCATTACCATTGCGTAAATGTTCTCCAATGGCCGTTCCTGCCATTCTTTTATGACAGGTATTATCTTGTCGGTTATTCGTGATACTTTCGTATCGTCTATGTCGACTCCATAAATCTCTTTAATAGTCTTTTGGATATCTCGCGTGGATATGCCCTGAGAGTAGAGAAACAAAATCTTGTCTTCGATTGAGGAGATATCTGTGTTGTATTTTTCAATTAATTGAGGTTCAAATTCGCCGTTACGATCCCGCGGTATTTTAACGGTTATCTCGCCTTCACGGCTTTTAACGGTCTTTTCAGAGTGCCCATTACGACTGTTAGGTGTCCTTTTGTTTTTGTAATCCCACTTGGAGTAACCAAGTTCGTTATCCAGTTCACCTTCCAGAAGTTCCTGGATCATGCCACCAGTTAACTCTTTTACTAGATCGTGAATCCCTTGCATGTTGTTGATTCCACGTTCTTTAATCAATTCTCGCAATAGCAGATTACCGCGTTCTGTACGTGCCACGAAAAACCTCCTGGGTGTTGAGTTTATTAAAATACTCTCTACACTGCATTGGGAGGTTTACACAAACTTTTCAGCACCCTCGT
>CAIPWS010000051.1 GCA_903868845.1 uncultured bacterium | reverse complement strand
TTCATTCTGTCGCTAGTTATGAAGAGTGATCCGGAAGGAAGACTCATCTGTATGATGGTTGTTGCAAGTGCTTGATCTACTGCAGATGAAGCTGGTTTGGATAAGACAAATACATTAAATGGAGTTCCATTTACACCAGCATTTATTCCGTCTACGTAGTCGGCATCGACTTTTCCAGATGTGCGTCCGCTAGACAAACAATCGTTGAAGGCTTTCACGTCTAGGCCTGCGAACTTCGCTATGACTGGAAGTTGAGCCTGGTCTAAACCTCCTGGAGTTTGTGGTGTGACTGAAGGTGTTACTTCGTAGAGTCTCTTTAGGAAAATCCAATATTTATCATTTCCACCAACTTCGTTTGCACACTCTAGGGCTTGTGACTCGTGGCCTGCATTTTTGTGAAGAACATTTCCGTTGCTATCTGGTTTGTCGAGAGGGAAACTCCTATAAACCCATGCCACAGTTCCGCTTGCACCGTAAGTATCCATAACCTTTTCTATGTTTGGTGAAAATATCTTACAAAATGGACATGAAGGATCTGAATACTCAATTATTCGAACTGGAGCATTTGGATTTCCGAGTATATGGTCAGCCGCTGTGATAGCTCTGGAATTTATAGTTACAGCTTGGTTTTGGGCAGCCTTGGTCGCGTCATTGTTCACTGCGACTGGTCTGTTGGCAGGCCTAAGTGAGATGATGATAGCAATAGCGATGATAGCTGCAGATACTATGATAGCAGCAGGAATAGATATAGAACCAAGATTATATTTTTTTGACATGATTTTTTTATTTGAATATGCTTTTTGTAGCATTTGTATTTATTAAAGTGGCAAAGTAAATGTCATGGAATCAGACTGAGGAACTTCCCATGACGAAGTATCCAATTTGACTACCTTAATAGTACCATTATCTTTGTATTTTAGTGAGGAATTGGCCATGGCATACTCATAGACTTCCTTGGTCAGCTTAACGTCATCTATGCAGTATTTTATGATCTTGTCGACTTCACCGGCGAGCCACCACTCTATAGCTTCAAGTCCGTTTCCACTCTTAGCTTTGCCAAGGCTAGCTTGAGCCACGGTGTCGAGTTTGAGTCTTCTGCCGAGAACATTCACAACCTCTTTCATGAGATCAAGACTTTTTATCTTCTTCAAGTCACCAGTATAGTATTTGTTCAGAAGGGGAATGTCGAAATGGTCCCCATTCCAAGTGATGATCATGTCGCTGTGTTCTAGAATGGGCCACAAATCCTTCATGTTGGCCTCAGTAAAACTTTTGTATGAATCGTCCTGTGAATCGTGAATACAGACTACCGATATATCGAGGGCTGTAGGGTCGTTCGAGCCAACGTCTGAGAATAGATTTTTTGTTTCAATGTCGAGGGTGATTTTTCGCATTTGTTTTTAGGTATTTTGTTTAGATTTTGTTTAGGCATGTATTATAGCATTTAAGATATTTACTTATAAGTAGAGGTGCTCAGGGAGACATATAGGTAATTTTATAAAAGAAATGGCGACCGACTTGGGTTTGTCGATCGCCAATCTCACATCCCGCATAGTTTAATCGCAGTTGCCGTCGGTTTTCGTTTTGTCGCTGTCGAGTTGCTTGATGAGCACCACCGAAAACCTTTGCATTGTCCAGTAGAGCAGACTCGTCATCGTTAGCACGTTTTTGTGCCAATCATGCAGTGTGTGGCCGAAATACCAAACAACTACAATGACTACGTAAGTCCCGATAATGATGACCGCTGACTGCACTTTTTTGCCTTCCTTACGCTTTTGTGCCGCTATAAAGGCAATCACGAACGAATTGGTTGCCGATGCAAATACGAGACCAGCATAGCTGCTTTGCGTCACCATGAAGGCACTTGAGCAAAACACAGCCAACAAACAGAACAACACCCAGTGTTTTTCGAACGTATTCAATATGAATCCTCCGTTAAGGGTTTAACTGCCAATAGTAAAGCATGGATATTGGTATGGTGTCAAATATTAAACCTCCAACGCCATTTCTACACCACTTTTCAAGTTTTTCAATTTTAGTTTACCAGTCTTAGATTCTTCATCTCCGATACAGATAACTTCTGCAATGCCTCTCTTGTCAGCCTTGGATATCTGATCGCCGAGTTTTTTGCCTGAAATATCTACGCTTATACGTTTACCTTTTGATCGTAGGGTCTTCGCAACACCTAGAGCATATGCAGTATTTTGTTCACCCATGATGCATATTGCTATATCCGCACTTGGTGACGCTATAGGTGTAGTTTTGTACGTTTCCATAAGGTCACGAGCTATGACATCTCCAGCACCGAAGCCGACCGCTGGAACTTTTTCATTACCAAACAATGACAACAAGTCATCATATCTACCTCCACCGAAGACTGAGCGTCTGTTGGCAGGATTGAGGTCGTAAACCTCGAAAACTATGCCGGTATAATAGTCGAATCCACGCATAAGTGTCTGGTCAAAGCGGGCATTTGTAATACCAAGTCTCTCGAGTCCAACCAAGACTTCTCGAATCTCTTTCAGGCCCACATGTTCTTCTTTTGTCTGTGGAAGATTTGATATAAATTCTTCAAAGTTTTTGGAGTTCAAGAGCGTGAGGAACTTTTGAGAGTCTTCTTTCTTGTTATCGGCTATATTTGACTCATTGAAAACCATGGCTACTCCTTCCTTGAAAAGCTTTGGATCCAACTTGTCTTTTTTGTCTATGAGTTTTGAAATTCTTTGTGCAGATACTTCGTCAAGACCAAAAACATCACGGGCAACATAATTCATGACCTTGCGATTATTTATACGAATCTCGAAGTCTGTATCTTTGAGTCCATAAGCACGGGTAATGTCGTAAGCGATATTTATGGTTTCTATTTCCGCATTTATAGAATCAACACCGAAGATGTCTACATTCAATTGCCAATGTTCACGAACACGTCCACGTTGAGGTTGTTCATATCTGAAAAGGTTTGGAATAGAAAACCAACGCAAAGGGAATATGAGTTCACGTTTCTTGGCTGCTACCATACGAGCGACTGTAGGAGTCATCTCTGGACGAAGTGTGACCTCGCGATCTCCGCGGTCTGTGAATGTGTATGTCTGTTCATTTACTATCTCATCTCCAGATTTTGCTCTATACAGGTCAGCGGGTTCCAATACAGAAGCTCCATACTCCTCATAGCCATATTTGCTGACTACACTTTTCCATATGTTGAAAATAGACTGTTCTACAGCCATATCAGCAGGAAAGAAGTCGCGGACACCCTTGTAGGCGTCTGTTGATAGTTTGGAAGATCCGCTTTTTTTGTTCATGCGTATATTCTATCAGATAAATGTATAAATAAAAAAGCACAATCAAAAATCGCCACCAGGATCCTAAACTGTAACAGGTACAGCCCAGTGAACTAATGGCGAGTTTGGGTGACCGAAAGGTCACGTTATTTTTTTGTCAGGAAGCGACGCTCGAGCCTAGGGCGCTGAGGGAGCCGGGGCTGCCGCAGCAAGTTGCTGGGGTTGATAGAACAAGTTTCCGCGTAACCATGATGGCACCGTGCCTTCAGATCCGTCGGACAAGGGCACTGCGCCAATGTGATTCGCCGGCCACTTCGGCTTCGGATTGTCGATCTCCAGGATCTGCTTTGTGACCGGATTCGTCGTGTTATCGAGGTAGTTGCAGATGCGCCCGAAGGTTATACTGTCGAACCCGAGCTGACCGATGAATGTCCGCACTTTTTTGATGAGTGGTTCAGTCCCATCGATCCAGCAAACCCTGCTGCCGAATTTCCGGCGATCCATCGCCCGGAACATCGGTAAGGTTTGTGTTAACCACAGGTTCCAGCGCACGTCGCGAATTTCCTGTTTTGCATCATCGGGCCGGCCCTGTTTTTTCGCCCGTTCGATTGCACGGATGTCGTACAGTTCCCGCGGAATGGTGATACACACAGGTTTGTAAGCGATGCGAAGCAAGCGTAAGTAACCCTCTTGCGCGGCATCCCGTGGAAATCCGTCCAAGATTAGGACGTATGGACCGGTTCCCCGAGGAACTCCTGCAAGCGCATTGCAGCGCCGGAGAATCGCCGCCAGAATGATCGGGCAGGTCAACTTGTTCGGTACCATCTGGCCGTTCGCAATGATTTTTTTGATCTCAACGGCGTTTATAGCAAAGATTCCATTTGTCTCAGTTTGGAACCGAATTTCGTCGCTCATACCGATCCGTTCAATGAATGACGGGCCAACGTTACACGCGGTGATCACTTCTTTGCTCATCTCGAAAATCGTCCCCTTACCGCAGCAAAGTGCTCCTCCCGCGATCACGCTATTTAAGCCCGCCCGCTCAATCTTGTAGATATCTGCCGGCGTGGGCTTCTTCGGTATTTCGTCTGCATTTGGTATTTGTGCCACTGCATCACCTCATGGTAATGAGATCACCAGATTGCCTGGTTTTCTCGGATTTTTGTTCAACTGCGAGCCATAGTATGGCTCAGTTGCTTCCTGATTCTAAAAGGGCAACTAGCGCGAAATAATACCACATATCCTCAAAAAAGCAATGGTACAAGATATCCACAACTCCCTGGATTCATTTTCAACATTATTTGAACAAAATTTTATCAAAATTTGATTTCTTTTTTATCAAAATTTGAACTTTTCTTCACTAAAATTTTATCTCGCTCGTTTATGATATTGTCATGTATAAAAACCTTACAGATATCAAATTTAATAACAACCCAGCTTCTGCAAATGAAGCTGTAGAAAACATGCTCGCTTTTGCTGTGGCACACGGTGCGTCAGATGTTCATTGTGATCCTCGTCAGACAGATATTATCATTCGACTTAGAAAAGATGGTCTTATAAGTGAAATAGGGACATTACCGAAGCGTATCGCTGACGAGTTTATTGCAAGACTGAAAATATTGTCTGGAACTCGTACTGACCTACACGCCATTCCTCAGGATGGTCGATTCCAAAGTCATATAAATGGCGATGCCTACAATATTCGCATTTCTTTTATGCCAACATATTATGGAGAAAATGCAGTCATGAGAATATTGTCAGCGCAGACTACGGGTCATAGTAGTTTTGCTAGTCTGGGACTTACTCCAGATCATGTCTATGCTATTAGCGAAGCGTTGAAGAAAACAAGCGGACTCATCCTTGTTACTGGACCTACTGGCTCTGGTAAGACTACGACTCTTCATACTTGTCTTATGTCGAAGAGGCGAGAACCACTTTCTATAGTTACATTGGAAGATCCAGTCGAATATGAGATTTCAGGAGTTAGGCAGATACATATTCGTCATTCTCACGGTGTGACATTTGCTTCTGGTCTGAGGTCAGTATTGCGCCAAGATCCAGACGTGATCATGGTTGGTGAGATACGTGACAATGAGACGGCTAGAGTCGCCGTGCATACAGCCTTGACCGGACACCTTGTTTTGTCGACCTTACATACCAATTCTGCTCTCGAAACTATTCCACGTTTACTCGATATGGGTGTAGACAATTATCTTCTTGCAGCCACTTTGCGACTCATCATAGCTCAACGTTTGGTGCGAACTATTTGTCAGGAATGCAATATGCTCGGCTGCGATATTTGCCACCAAACTGGTTACCATGGAAGAACCATCATAGCTGAAGTTTGTCTGGTCGATGACAAGATGCAAAAACTGATAGCAGACAAAAGGCCTCTGTCGGATATAACAGCATATGCAAAAGCGCGCGGCTTTCTTTTCATGAACAATGATGGCTTGGAAAAGATAGATTGGGGTATCACTTCAAAAGAAGAGCTTAAGCGTGTTCTTTCTACATGATGTATTGGAATAGAAGGCAAAAGATTTTCTTGCTTGAGCAGCTCGAGATGTTTGTTTCTGCCGGACTTACAGCAAGTCAGTGTTTGGAAATAATCGAAGGCGCAAGAGAAAAGAGAAAAGATAAAAGTGGAAAGGAGAAAGTTAAAAGAGAACAGGGAAAAGTTGAAAGGGGAAAGCGAATGCATGACATAAGCATGATTCGTGAAGAGATTGAGTCTGGGGGATTATTATCGAAAGCGCTTTTTACTCATACAGGTTTGTCACGGACTGTGTCTAGTATTATCGGCCACGGTGAAAGTGTCGGTGAATTGGCGGTTTCACTTAAGTCAGCACGTGATTTACTGGTTCAAGAAGATGAACTTGTAAAGAAATGTCTTTCAGCTATGTTGTATCCGTGCATCATCGGTATTTTGGCGATCATACTTACTATTGGTCTTATGCGTGGAGTTGTCCCTCAGATAGTACCAATGTTACTTAGTATGCATGTTGAGTTGCCATTTCTGACAAAGGCGACTATTTGGATTTCTGGAGCAATTGTTCGTTTTGGTGTCTATTTTGTTTTGGTTGCTACATTTGGTTGCGGGACATTTTTCTGGGTACACAAAAGATTTGTCAGGGTCAGGATATTTTGCCAAAGAGTTTTGTACATCATTCCACTGGTTGGAAATATTATCTATACATATTCATTGTCATTATTCTTGAGATCGCTTGGAATACTATGTGTGTCTGGAGTTCCTATATCACTGGCGTACAAAGAAGTGCTTGAGAGCGTTTCGTTTGAGCCTCTCCGAGACCAAGTGCAAATAGGTGATGACATGATAAGGAGTGGTCAGCCATTGGCCAAAACCTTCGAGCATAGAAGGATTCCAGGCTATGTTTCGTCTCTAGTTTCAGCCGGTGAATCTTCAGGTTCACTTGGAGATTCTCTTATACGTGCCTCATCTATTTTGGATGCGGATATAGATAATAGTTTGAAAAAGGTCACTTCTTTGATTGAGCCATTGATGATGGTTGGGGTCGGAGCAATAGTCGGATCCATAGCTTTGTCCATAATGATGCCAATATATGACATGTCAAAAATATTACAAAAAGTTCACTGAAGGAATGATTTTGGTGGATATTATAGTCGCTCTTGCTCTCGTAGCTTTTTTCGTAGCAATTTTTTCGTCGGTTACATATTCGGCACAGCGCGCATTTGAAAGGGCACAGAGTGAGGCGGCGAATTTGGTTGAGGCGACTTCTACTTCGCATGCCCTTCCATATTATGTTCCTGTTTCAGATTTGCCGATGTGTTCCGATGATTTTATTGCTTCGGCACCAGCTGTACAACCTGCACAGCCGGTGCCGAAGATAACTAGTATAGCCTTGCCGATATCGACATCTATTCCACTCACTCATTTGGAGGTTAGAAATAATATCGCCGTGATATCAGGGGATTCTTCTGTTACTTCAGATCCTGATTTGTTTTTTGTAAAGCTTCCAGATTCAATATCTTCGAGCTCAGTTTCGACATCTTCACTCATATCATCCATAGATACTGGCCCGGGGCTTTCTTCATTTGCATTGGTTGGCAAAAGAATATTTGCTAGTGCTGCCAGTTCCGCGTATCAGCTTCATGTTGTTGGATTTGCTGGCGATACATTTCAAGGTCAACCTTTTTTGCAAAGTAGATATAAGTTTCCACTACCATACGCCACTGCGACTGCTCCATATGCGACTGCTGTCACTTTCGGAAATGATAGCGACGTCTATGTTGGCACCGAAAAATGGGATGGTAGCGAGTTCGCGGTAGTGGATATTTCAAATCCCATACAACCAACGTGGCTAGGTGGTCTTGATATAGATAGTCGAGTAAATGATATTTCAAGCTCCGAAGGAAAAGCTTACATATCCAATGCGGGCCAAAACCAACTTATTTACACAAATACAAATGGTGTTCGTCTCGGCGCGTTTTTGAACTTTGACGCTGGTTTTTCACCATCCGGTTGGTTACGCCAAGAAGGAAAAGTATCTTCAGCTCATGGCAACAGACTTGTTTTTGGCAGAACTTCTGGTGGATATGATATTTCGTCGGATTATGAGTTGTACGTTATGGAGGGAAGCAGCGCATCGTCGGCTCCTCAGAGTTTGTCTGATAGTAGCGTAGTTGCGAGCCGAAATATTCCAGGAGGAGTATACGGCATAGTTCAAGACAACAATCATGTCTATGTTGCCACTAGACAAAGTGGCAAGGAATTTCAGGTTTTTGATAA
>CAIPWS010000050.1 GCA_903868845.1 uncultured bacterium | reverse complement strand
GTCACGGACTTCGAAACCTGCGCGCTCACGTGAGAGACCACCGGGACCAAGAGCTGTCAAAAGACGCAAGTGCTCTATTTCACTCAAGGCGTTTTCCTGCAACATGAACTGTGAAAGCTGGTTTGTCGTATAAAATTCCTTGATACGAGCCTGCAAAGGACGAGGATAAATAAACTGGACAGGCATTGTGATATCTGGCTCAATAGTCGACATCTTATCCTGAATATTTCTCTTCATCTGTGTAAGACCAAGACGGATACGCTGTTCGAGAAGTTCACCGACATAACGTACACGGCGTGAACCAAGGTGATCGATATCATCTGGCAATGTGTCAGGTGTTGAGTTCATCTTCACGATGTGACCAATGGTTGTAACTATATCGTCAAGAGTGATAGTTCTCTTTTCGAGATCTTTCTCATCCATAGACTTACCAAAACGCTTGTTGAAACGGAAACGACCAACCTTCGAGATATCGTAACGGTCAGCTGAGAGAACTGCCTTTATGAAAGAACGTGCATTGTCAGCAGTAGCTAGGTCACCATCACGAAGACGCTTGTGGATCTCTATAAATGATTCGTCGACAGTCTTGGCATGATCCTTTGTGAGTGTGTGTTCGACAACTTTCTTAGCCTCTTCGCTGTCTTTGAAAAGATCGAGCATAGTTGCATTTGTGTCTGCACCGAGGACGCGTAGCAAGGATGTGATTGGGAATTTTCTCTTGCGGTCTATACGACAATATATAGTATTGTCGGCGTCCATCTCTATTTCCATCCACGCACCACGAGCTGGAACAACCTTGGCACCGAAGTATGTCTTTCCACGGATTTCATTTACAACGAAGAAGATTCCGAAAGAACGAGCGAGCTGTGGGACGATAACACGCTCCACACCATTGATGATAAATGTTCCGTGGCTGGTCATCAGAGGAAAATCAGCGAGAAACATCTCCTGCTCCTTCTCAACGTTCAAAGTCTTGTTCTTGAGTTTGACTGTGATCTTGATCTGACCCTCATAGTTGAGTTTGTTGCTCTTTGCAAAATGCTCATTGTACTTAGGGTACATGAGTTCCATCTTTCCGAAAGAGAGATCAAACTTCTTTGCAGAATAGTCCTGGATAGGAGAAAACTCCTTCAAAAGGTTTGTGACACCTTGTTCAATGAGCCAAGTGAATGAAGCAAGCTGTGCTTCGACCAAGTTTGGCATCTCAGCGAGTGGTGTCTGATATCTGGAAAAATACTTCTTAGGACGAACTTCTGTGCTGACTGCTGAACTATGTGTGGATGTCGACATATTTTTATAATTACTGACTTATTAATAAAATACCAAACGCACAAAAGCCGTTCCATGGACAGGAACGTCATGTTCACAAATTTAATGTGATGATATTTGCACGGGTAGGATGACTCTAGCGTACCTTTACGGACCTTTGTAATCCTCCGCTAAGGCAGAACACAATCTGCGAAGTTAGGGAGAGCCTAACAGATAGTGCCTCTGCCGTCAAGGGGTTGACGTGTGGATAAGGGTGTTGGAGCAAATATGTGGCGAAATATCACTATAATTGATTATTTACTTGTATTAATAGCCTCAATTATCTCCTTCTTTGTCTTTTCTAACTTGCCATCTAATTTGCTATCAAATCTCTTTTCTATCTCCAAAATAATTTCCTTGTTATTTCGCTCAAACCTTACATCCAAATTTTTTCCAAAGTCATTAAATTTCTCATCCATTTTCTTGTCTAGCTGAGAAATGATCAGCCTATTGTTGTTAGCAAATTTTATATCTAATTTCTTATCAAGCTTGCCCTCGAACTCAATAAAACTATTCTTTATAAACATTTCCATACTGTCAAACCCCTCTCTAGTAAATCGACCTAGACGATCTGCCTTGGCGTCAATATTATCTAACCTGATGTCCAAATCTGTCTTAAACTCTCCAAACTCCTCTTTTGTCACATGATCTAGTTGCATTGGTGAAATTGTCATAATAGTCATATTTATAAATATGTTTTTAACGAACTTTATTGATAAAGCATTCCCCTGCTACGAATCCCTAGCGACCCAATGCAGCCACGTAAGAGTTTAAAGATGTGGATGCAGACAAACGTTTGATGTGTTATTGAGACTATTTTATCAAATTAAAAAAGTGTCGCACAAGTTCACGCGCAAAAATATTTGTGTCGTAATAAATATTTTCAATAAAAATGAAATAAAAATACAAAGAAATTGCCCCGGGGCGTCTGATAATTGCCGATAACGGCGGATCAGACACTTACCGGGGACTTACGGCTGGAGGATGTCGCGTATGGGCCGAACAGTATTTCGGTTCAGTTACCCGTCTTTGCCTTGGTCGGGCAGTTACCCCACCAACTAGCTGATAGGCTGTGAGCCCTTACTTTCCCTATAGCTTGTGCACGATTCGGGAACGCAGGTACTAACATTGTATCCATTTAAGGAAACCCCATCACGACACGCCAGCACGTGTTCAATCTACCACTTTACTTCGCCTTCTTCAACTTGAGACTAGTCTTCCACTCATCCATCTTCTTGTGATGTCCAGAAAGTAAAACTTTTGGCACACGCATCTTTTTCCCTTTGTATTCAATAACAGGAGGTCGTGTATAAACATCTGATCCAGCCACGCGGCGCTCCTCAACAGAGTTATCATCTCCGAGCACACCAGGAATCCTGCGAGTTATAGTGTCTATAACAACCATGGCTGGAAGCTCGCCACCAGTGAGAACGTATTCACCTATGGAAATATCTGTCATTGGAAAAGCTTTCTTCACGCGAGCATCTATACCCTCATAACGTCCGCAAACAAAAACTATGTCTGTATATTTCTTAAATGAATCGGCGACAGCGTTCGAAAATTGCTTACCAGATGGACTGAAAAATATTATCTTTGCCTTCTTCTTACCAATAGCTGCTGCGACCGCTCTTATAACCGGCAATGCTTCCATCACCATTCCAGGTCCACCGCCATATGGCCTGTCGTCAACGCGACGTTCAGCGTAAGACATCTTGGCCACCGCATCAGGATCGAACTTTGCAGACTTAGCAAAATCGCGAGGATTGTAATATTTGATAGCAATAATTCCGCGCTCCTGAGCACGTTTCAAAATAGATGAATTCACATAGGAATCCAAGCTTTCTGGAAAAAGAGAAACGACATGATAAGTTATCATGTCGTTAATCTAGCACACCATTTAAAAATTAAAAACCTCGACTAAGATCTGCGTTAGAGTTTGAGATCTGCCATAGCCTCATCAACACTCTTCGATGCGCGTGCTGCTGAAGACTGAACTGGAGCTGCTCCTGCACTCTGTGCGCCCAAAGCACCTGGTTGACCCTGCATCTCTGCTGAGCGAAGACCGCCAACTGGTTCATTGATCTTGAGGTTAACGCGAGAATTGTTCTTCATACCAACAACACGCAAAAGTGTACGAATAGACTTTGCGGTATTTCCTTGACGACCAATAATCTTTCCCATGTCCGCAGCTGAAACTTCGAGTGTGAGCAAAACACCCATCTCATCTACTGTGCGAGCGACCTTAACATCATTCGGATTGTCGACTAGCGCTTTGATAACGTATTCTAGAAACTGTTGATCTGCATTCTGCATGATAGTTCAATTACTTACTTATAATCGTACAGTTCGCTGTACTGGTGTGTAGTTTAGCAAAGACTTATATTTTGCGCAAAACAGTTACGACGTACTTTCTGTCAATCTCCTTTATGGCTCTAAATTCATTTGAATACTCAATAGAAAAGCCAGTCCTATCCGCAACAGATTTTATGAGTTCTGGCTTGATAAATTTGTTACGAGCATCCGCGTGACCAATCTCTCTCAACTGTTGAACCATGTAAGACTTCACATCTTCATCAGATATATTGTCTGGATAATAGAAGTCTCCGATAATTATAACTCCGCGCGGATTGAGTCTTCCGCAAAGGTTCTTAAATAAATCCAATAAATAATTTTCCTGATCCGATGGGGTATTTATTTCATGCAATGTGGCACTCAATACAACTGCGTCAATATCTTTGCGAACGTCATTTTTGAGAAAAATATTTATATCAGAATTTATAACCTCAACTTTAGAAGTCTTAAATTTTCGTAGTTCCAATTCTTTCAAAGCCTTAGCATCAAAATCTACTGCATAGATCGTGCAGCCATTTTTAATATTATCGATCTCAACTTCCAAATTTCCATTGTTACATCCAAGATCCATTACTGTTTGACCATCGAGAATATATTTATCCAAGGCTTTCTTGAGCTCTTGATAAGGAACTTCAAAAAGTGTTTGGTATTTGTTCACGATCTTATGATTGCCAAGTTAGATAATTAATTCAACTTCTCATACACCTCTTTACCGCTTGCATCGAAGTAGTGCAATCCAATAGGAGTTACAGGATCACCGTGAGCTCCAAGTGTAATAGTTCCAGCGGCACCCTGCCAATCCTTCAGACCTGCAAGATAATTTCTGATACAAACAGTATCCGAGTCGCTCTTACATGATTCAATAGCTTCCTTAGCCATATACAATGAATCATACGCCGTTGCTAGATAAGCAAGATTTGTAGGAGGAATACTTCCATATTCTGTCGTATAACTATTTACGAAGGCTGATGTTTTTGCGCTAGAAAGATCTGCATATCCATCGGTTGTAAATATTTTTGGATTATTCAATAGACCACCAGTTTGAGTATTGACTGC
>CAIPWS010000049.1 GCA_903868845.1 uncultured bacterium | reverse complement strand
GAGCTTTCCAAAGGGTGGGTACAAATTGTACATACCCTTGACGTAGCCACTAAAGGAGGTCGTCAAAAGATGAATTGTGCTGATTTACAAGGTATTTTCAGGATTATTCAGTCTATTTCTTCACCAAAGGCCGAGCCGCTCAAGCTCTGGCTAGCTCAGCTTGGAAAAGATCGTATTGATGAGATTCAAGACCCAGAATTGGCTGTGAACCGCGCAAAAGCCATATACGAGAAGAAAGGATATCCAAAAGGCTGGATAGATAAGAGGATGCGTGGTATCAACGTCAGAAATACCCTCACTGACGAATGGAAAAATCGTGGCGTAAGAGCTGGCTCAGACTTCGCCATCCTAACAGATGAGATTTACAAGGGAACTTTTGAAATGACAGCGCAAGAATATAAGGATTTCAAGGAGTTAGATAGACAAAATAATCTTCGTGACCACATGAATGACGTTGAGCTTATATTGTCTATGCTAGGCGAAGCTGCAACTACAAATATTACCCAGAGTCGAGATTCTGTAGGTACGCCGGCATTGAAAGATGATGCGAAGGATGGTGGCGCCATAGCCGGAAGAACGCTAAAAGATTTGGAAAAGGTTACCGGCAAGAAAGTGGTGAGTAAGAGGAATTATTTACCCAAAGAAAAGGAAAGATTGGGTTAGAATTAGCCACCTACTTACACGTGCTCCACATAAGTTTGAACCAAGTACGGAAAGTCTCCGCTAGAGAATCGTTTACTATAACTGTAGAGGTCACATTGTCATCTATCTTGCCGACGGTGATATTGGACTGGGCAACTATCTGATTTCCGAAGACGGTTATGGCCGCAGAGGTAGAGTAGTCCTCTGGAAGGAAACGATGGTCGCCCTTCAGAAGGGATAAAATTTTGTGCCCACCCTTCTTTATTTCATGATCATATAAAACTGTTATCTTTATTCCTTTTTTCTTGGCTTCGGCGAAGAAATAATCCCTAAAGGTAGCAATCTTGGGATCTGACCACGCACCTTTGCCTCCGATGATATGTACATCCTTACCAATACGCAAAATATCGCGCATGAAATTTTTCCAACCCTCTATACCTCGGTAAATGTAGACATCTTCTTCGTGAGGCTTGCCGTTGTAGAGCTCGTCTAGGTCTGGCATTATGCTTTCGAGAGCGGTTTCTTTTTCTTTTAAGATTTCCATGAGCTTTCTTGGATCAACGGCCTTATATCTGTTCTCGCCTTTTTGCAAAATCTCAAAAACTAGACCCTTTTCAATGAGTCTATTCATGGCGTCGTAAATATTTCGGCGATTTATTTTCGATTTCGTAGCAATAAGTCCGACAGGGGATTCACCTTCTATGAGCAAAGTCTCATATATCTTGGATTCATTCGTAGAAAGATCAATTTTTGAAAGTATGTCGCTATACATATTTGTGGTGGCCTTATTTTTAGCCGTATTATTGTTATGTGGTGTAGTATATCACCCCGTGGCGTTCTATGCCACTCGCAAGCTATACCCTATACTGCCGGTGTTACAAGTTAAACAAATAAATTTATGAAAAATAAACATATTGGTATAGGGTTAGTTGTTATTGTTGTAGTAGTCGGCTTGTTGATAGTGTTTGTTGGCGGAATCTTGGCACATAAACCTTCACCAGGTCTGCGTGTTGGTGTTGTATTACCTCTCACTGGTAATTTCGCCGCACTTGGTGAGCATGCGAAGAATGGTTATGAGATGGCACGTGCAAATCTATCGTCAGTTAATGTTGTCTACGAAGATGCTTGTCAGCCGAAAGATGCGGTTTCCGCACTGAACAAGATGATTCAGGAAGACAAAATTACAGTTATGGGAGGTTCGTTCTGTGTGGTCGGTTTTGTGCCGATGTTGCCGATATTGGATCAGAACAAAATAATTGGTTTCAACCTGGCTCCAAATCCAGATTCGACTCTTGGTCACCAGTACTTTATTTCTACGAACTCTTCTATCAAGTTGAAGGCTGGAGAACTTGGAAAATTTGCAGCAAATACTCTCAAAGCTAAGACTGCTGCTATCATCTATTACAATACGCCACTTGGCGAGGATTATCGTAAGTATTTCCAAGAATCTTATGAGCAAAATGGAGGCAAAGTAATATCTAGTCAGGTCACACTTGTCGACGCGACTGATTTCAGAACTGAGCTTACGAAAGTTAAGGCGCTCAATCCAGACTTGATATTCGTTGTTCAGTTATCGAAGCCCTTGGCAAACTTGTTGACGGAAAGTCGTGACCTTGGAATCTCTGCAAAGTTGCTTGGAAATTCTCAGAATGAAGATCAGACTATCATAGATGCCGCTGGTAAGGCCGCTCTAGGATTCCTAATATCTTCAGATGAGCCAATGCCGAAGACTGCTGTCGTAGAAGACTTCAATGCTAGATATTTCGCAAAGTATGGTCAGCAACCAGACGTCTTCGCACGCAATGCTTATGATTCTCTCACTCTTCAGGCGCAAGCTTATGCAAAATGCGGAGCAAATTCTGACTGTATGCTGGAATATTTGCACAGTGTGAAAGATTTTCAGGGAGTAAGTGGAACTATAACTATTCAGGCTGATGGAACTGCTTACAAACCTACGACGTTTAAGGTTGTGAATGATGGAAAGTTTGTACAATACTAAACACAATGAATAGGCCGCAAATATTAGGAAATGTTGACTATATTGATATAGTATGGTACCGTCCTCAAAAGAAATAGAGGATTCCTAACCAAACGATAGTTTACTGGGAGATTGAAAAATGAAGAACATGATGATTGCGATGATTGTGGCCATTTGCCTGATTAATGTGGTTGGTTGCGCCCATGCCAAACAGCAGCCGGTGACGGCCATGTACGTTATTGGCTCGACCAACAGCTATATCCTTCAGCACCGTACATTGGACATGACCAACGGTACGCAGCAAGTTTTCTGGGTTGATCCACAAGGTCCCGGAATTGGTGGCTTCGAGATGTGGGTTCACCCACCAGACTGGTCGGTCTTGTGGACGGTGGAGCTAGTCATTCCGACTTCCCGTCACGATCTCCGGCGCGGATCATATCTCAATACAAGAGAGTTAGACGGTCTTCCGTCTACAACAATTCCACGTCTGACATTTGGTGGAGATGGTCGGGCTTCAAGCAAATCGATCGGGTGGTTTCGAGTGTTAGAGTTTACTCGCAACCATAACGGATCGGTGAAGTCTGCCGCTATCGACTTCTACCAGGCTGACATAGCCTCAGTGAACTCATGGGAGTTCGGTTCAATTCGGTTCAATTCGAAGATTCCAATCACAACTGTAGAGGATAAGTGGAAAGAACGGTTTTGGGAACCGAAAAAGGCATTGTGGTATGACATCCACTGTCGTTGATTACGTGAGAACTTTCTCGTGAGACCCACGAGGATTCAAAAAGGCGTCCAGTCTGTACGGGGACGCCTTTTTTGCACTCATTTATTATTTGATAGTAACGATTTTATCTGCAAACTATTACTTAGCGTGCAAACTCCACTGTTCTCTGTTCACGGATAACGATAACCTTGATCTCACCAGGATACTTAAGATCCTTTTCAATCTTGAGGGCGATCTCACGTGCAACATTCTTGGATTCGACATCACCCATCTCTTCTGGACGGACGAAGACACGAATCTCACGACCAGCTTGGAGAGCGTAAGCCTTTTCGATACCCTTGAACGAAGTAGCGATAGCTTCGAGGTCACCGAGACGCTTCAAGTAGTTCTCGACATTATCACGACGAGCACCTGGACGTGCGCCAGATATTGCGTCAGCAGTCTGAACTATGCGTGACTCGATAGTTTCATAAGGATACTCCTCATGATGGGCTTGCATAGCCTTTATGACCTCTTCAGGAGCACCAAATTTCTGGAGTATACGACGACCGATCTCAACGTGAGTTCCTGTGACTTCATGGTCGAGGGCCTTACCGATATCGTGGAGAAGGGCACCAGCCTTGGCTGTCTGGACATTGGCACCAAGCTCCTCTGCGATCATGCCGGCGATGTTAGACATCTGTGCGGAGTGTTGGAGAACATTTTGACCATAACTTGTGCGGAAATGTAGACGACCAAGGATAAGAAGAATGCGTGGATCGAGACCGATAACGCCACATTCATAAGCGGCTTGTTCACCTTTTTCTTTGATAGTTTTATTTATATCCTGCTTAGCTTTTTCTACGACTTGCTCTATACGAGAAGGCTGAATACGGCCATCCTTCAAGAGTTCCTCGAGAGCCAGACGAGCAACGTGACGGCGGACTGGATCAAATGAAGAAATAGTAATGGCACCAGGAGTATCATCGACAAGAACTTCAACTCCAGTGATACGTTCAAATGATTTGATATTGCGACCTTCCTTACCGATAATCTTTCCCTTAACATCGTCACTTGTAATAGGAACGACTGTAGACATGACGTCTGAAGCAACAGAAGAGGCGAGACGCTGTATGGAAACAGCGAGAATATCGCGAGCTTTGTTTTCGAGGAGCTCTTCACCTTGAGTGTCGAGCTTATTCATGCGAACCATGATATCTTCCTCGTAATTTTTCTCAGCAGTCTTGATAACCTCATCTCTAGCCTGTTCAGTTGTGAGCCGAGCAACCTTCTCTATAGCGGCTTTGCGCTCTGACTCAAGTTTGTCAGCCTGTTCACGTATAGCCTTGATCTCAACTACACGCTGTTTGACGAGCTCAACTTCTTTGTCGAGATCGACTTGGCGTTTATCTAGAAAATCCTCCTTTTTTATAAGGCGGTCTTCTGTTTGACGGACTTTATCTTCTTTCTCTTTTATCTCTACCTTTGCATCCTCAATAATCTTGGAATTCTTGGCTTCAGCCTCGGCTGTTATCTTCTTGGCATCCTCCTTTGCTGTAAGGAGCATCTCTTTGATCTCGAGCTCCATGGAGCCTTTCTTGCCGAGAGAGATGATGAGACGCAAGTAGTAACCGACAGCTGCACCAATAACTCCAGCGATGGAGAGGAATAGTGCGACTAGTTTTAATGACATATGCGAATGTGATTCGCTCCTTTAGACTAAGGCGATATGACTGAATTGTATAACATATTTATCACGAAGGTTTAAAAAAGCGAAATCAAAAATTAAATTGGTAACATATGCATGATACAACAGGTCAGCGCTTTGCGCAAATGAAGAGCAGCACTAATTCTAAGGCTTTACATCTACTATTTCCCACAGATTTCTGAACAATTCGCGCATGTTTTCAGCATAGACGGCGTCATGTATCTCTACGATGTAGTGCGGACGCTGTTTTGTCATGAAAAGTATAACGTAATCACCCAATATCCAGTTTGTCGCTGTAAATTTTGAGTCCTTCTTCCAGAATTTAACAGTTCTATTTTCTATTTTCTTCTCTTTCATTTTATTCTCAATATCGGAGTCATTTGTTATTAGTTTTGACTTATATTCCTTGGGAGCACGATTCCAATACCATTCCACCCACTTTCGATATTCAGCGTCTTCGACCATTGTGTGATCTTGAAATCCCCACCATATAGTATCTTTTGCCACTGACATGCTCTTTTCCCATACAGGAGTCTGTTTGTAGAGGAAATCCTTAATATTGTATTCGTCGATAAAGCGCATTTTTGGCACAGAGTAGGATTTCGACTTAGGAATGTTTGAAAGTTCTTCCACAGCCTCCTTTATGACCTTCTTTTGTTCAGCTATTTCTTTTTCCTGCTTCTTTATAGCAGTTTCTAGGTTTTCTGGAGGCAAAGCCACAAAATATCCACCATGTCCCTCAACATCTTCAGTGATAACACCTCTTTTAAGAAGTTCTTTTCCAACCGAGTAGACTGTTGGGCGTTTGATCTTAGTGATAGATGATATGGAAGCGGGGGAGATTTTGCCATTTTCGAGAATGGTCAAATACACCAAGATTTCCTTTTCACTAAAGCCTAGTTTCTTCAATAAGTCTTCAATCATGCTAGTAAGTATAGCAAATAGGGCTATGTTGTCAATAGAGCATCAACAGAATATTGTGGCTAATAACATGGTTATATGTGCATACAAAGTGCTTATTTATCAAAATAAGATTGACAATCATATAAAATTATGTAATACTTATGGCAGATAGTAAAGTTCATTCAAAGTAAAAAACAAACAACATAGGGAGAACTCGGTATGAATAAACTAAAAGTATTAGTGTTCGATGATAGTGAACTACATCGCAAGTCAGCCCAAAAAGTTTTGGGTGATCACGATCTAGTGGTTGTTGGCGATTATGATGCTGCGGAATCGGCAATCGAGTCGGCTTCAAATAGTGGCCATGTCTTTGATGTGGTTCTCACCGACCTATTGGTACCTGCTTCTAGGAAATGTCAGGGCTCCACTGGCCGAAAGTTTGTTGGGCAAGAAATGCCGCTTGGCACCACCATCGCCTTGTTTGCAATTTGTACAGGCGTGAAAAAAGTGGCCGTAGTCACTGATATGAATCATCATGACCACCCAGCATCTGCAGCATTCGACTGTTTTCGTCACATTAACTGTCGAGCGGAAGGAGTAAAGGTTGTCTGTACTAATGATGTTGGTAGTGTGGCAATGGACAAGGAAACAGGGGAAGTCGTTAGCCGAGAGTTCTTGGATTCTGACGCTGGTTTGATGAAATACCCGTTTCCAGAAGGTCAAAACTGGGGTGACCGTGCCGGTCTCGAGTTCGGCAAGAACTGGAAGTATGCTCTCGAAAAATTGACAGATGAATATGTTGGTTGGTAAACCTAAAAATTACCAGGGCACACGACCGATTGGTACGGTGCCCTTTATTATAAGACTGGTGGATAGTTTATTGTCTCTCATTGTGAGATAATTATTACTAAGAAAAATTTATTAAACTAAATTATAAATTAAAACATATGAATCAAAAATCAAATGTTACAACATGGGCTATCGGTATCGCACTTTTAGCTCTTATCGTGTCAGTGGTAGTTTTCTTTGGAACAAGAAACAGTTCGGGTATCGTCGGTCAGAGCGACAGTCTTGCCAGAATACAGCAAACAAAGATTATGAAAGTCTGTGTAGCGGAGTGGCCACCATTTAGTCAGAAGGATCCTGCAACTGGAAAGTATTCAGGTGTAGATATAGATGCTATGACAGTTATGGCCAAGGCTCTTGGAGCAGAACCAGCATTCATAGATACGACTTTCGGAAACATGCCAGCAGCTATACAGTCTGGTACATGTGATATCGGTACTTCTCTATACGTCACACCATCTCGTGCAGCAGCTATAGACTTCGCTAGACCAGTTCTATATGGAGGTGACACAGCTTTGGTAAGAAAAGGTGATACAAGATTCAAGAATATCAACGATTTGAACAAATCCAGCGTTAAGATAGCAACAGCAACAGGTGAGTCTGGCGATATATTTGCTAAGGCCAACCTTACAAATGCCAAGATAAGTTCTATCGACGTCGATTCTTCAGATCAATCAAGATTCTTACTCGAAGTTACATCTGGAAGAGCGGATATAGGTATCGCTGACTACAACACTATAGCCAACTTCGCAAAGGCTCATCCTGAGACAGAAGTTATATTGAGTGACAGCCCATTCAACTTGAGTCCAGATGCTTACGGTGTTAGACATGGTGATACAAATCTATTGAACTTCATGAATAACACTATCCTCACTATGCAAGTCAATGGTACATGGAGTACAATTGAGAACAAATACGGGGCTACAGCTTTCCATCAGAACCTCGATATTAAATAATCAAATATGTATCAATGGGATTGGAATGTTATAGGTCAATATAAATATGTATTCTTACAAGGAGCGTTGGTCACATTGTGGCTGACGCTCCTTGTTGTAGTATTTGGAACCATCCTCGGGATTTTAGTCGGTTTGGTGCGAAGAAGTAATGTCCCGTTTATTCCTACGATCGCCAAGATCTATATCGAATTGTTCAGGGCATTTCCGACACTCATATTGTTGATCTGGTTCTATTATGTGTCGCCTATAATAATAGGAGTTCAGTTCTCACCATTTTGGACGGCTGTCATCGCTTTGTCTTTGAGTTTGGCAGCGTTCGTGGCGGAGACTTTCCGTGCAGCCGTTGGTTCTATACCTAAAAATCAATTTGAATCTGGTTTTACTATGGGTTTGAGTTCAACTCAGACAATGTTTCACATCATATTGCCTCAGGCTGTGAAGAATATGCTTCCAAACCTGCTAGGGCTTTATGTCACTCAGCTCAAAAACACGTCTCTTGCTTCGGTTATTGCTGTCGGAGAAGTCTTACATCAGGCCAGCACTATCAGTAGCATGACATATCGTCCGCTCGAGATATATTCAGCTGTCGCAGTGATATATTTGATTCTAGTTATTCCATTTTCTCTTCTGGCAGACTGGGTTGAAAAGAGGATGAATATGAAGATGAGAAAGATATAAAAGCCCATGAATAAAATTCTTGAAATAAAAAATCTGTCAAAAACTTTCTACGACAATAAGAAGCATATCGCACTTTCTGATATTTCATTTGAAGTAAATGAAGGTGAAGTTATCTGTCTCGTTGGTCCAAGCGGATCAGGAAAGAGTACTTTGCTTCGCTGTATTGCTGGACTAGAAGATATAGATGAAGGTGAAATAGTTTTGCTTGGTAAAAGCGCTATGGAAATATCGGATAAGCACGAGGTTGGTTTTGTATTTCAAGATTACAATCTGTGGCCACACAAGACAGTGCTAGAAAATATTATCTTTACACCAGTTTTGAAAGGTAAAATGTCTACCGATGAAGCAAAAAATATGGCTAAGGATTTACTCAAGCGCTTTGATTTGTTTGAAAAGAAAGATTCATATCCAGATTTTCTTTCTGGTGGTCAGAAACAGAGAGTGGCTATCATAAGAGCATTGGCAATGAAGCCAAAATTGTTGCTACTAGATGAGATTACGTCAGCTTTGGATCCTGAACTTATTTCCAGCGTCTTAAATCTTATAAAAGTTTTAGCAAAAGAAGGTCAATCCATGATAGTAGTGACACACCATCTCAAGTTCGCGACTGAAATAGCAGACAAAATCATTTTCTTGGATGAAGGTCGTATGGTGCAACAAGCCACGGCACGCGACTTCATATATGCACAGAGTAACCCACGCATTGAGGATTTCCTGAAGACTTTTTCATTGAATAAACAGGAAGTGAATATTTACGAAGGAGTAGATCAGTTCCAGGCATTTCAGCTTGGAACCCTGAAGAGGTTCAAAGAAGGTTCGGCTAAATACGTCGTGGGTTCGTCAGGTGACAGATGGTTCGAGACTATGGGTAGTTTTTACCAGACTTATGAAGAAGAACGAATTAAGAGAAAGATATCTTGGAATATGATCATGTATAACGAGTCGCCACGAGACCATGATCTCAGGATTAAATATCCAGACCTAAATGTTTACAGATTGATTCCGAAAGACATGGAAAATCCAGCGAACTATTATGTTATTGAGGATGTTGTGGTGATACAGATATTTGGTAAGCCTGGTGATGAGCCGGTCTTGATAGAAATCAAAAATAAAGACGTCGCGAAGTCTTATATGAACTATTTCAACCTTTTGTGGGAGAGAAGCGCGGTTATAAAGTAGTATAAAATCATAGCCAAAGTATACGAGAAACAAAAAAGCGCCTTCGCAGGCGCATTTTTTGTGGAGTAGAGCTTTAGAATTTCAATCTTGTAACATTCTCAAGCTGGCCGCCGATGACCTTTTTGATCACTAGGTCTGGTAGGCGAATACCATTTTCATCGAACTTGATTTGGCCGCTAGCTCCGATAGTGTTCGTGGTCTTCAGGTTGGCTATCCATTTAGAGTCGTTCTTATCATAGCTTTTCATGTAGACCATGTAGGTATCGTAACCGAAGTCTGCTAAGAATCCAGGGTTTTCGTTTGGATAGAGCTTGTGGTAAGC
The DNA here is from genome assembly GCA_903868845.1 of uncultured bacterium. GTDB lineage: Bacteria > Patescibacteriota > Minisyncoccia > Phycocordibacterales > PALSA-1337 > C7867-002. The sequence continues at coordinate 1,549 of CAIPWS010000049.1, read as the reverse complement.
ATCTATAAACTCCTGATTCTTTTCACCTTCTGGACTCAAGGTTATAGCTCCATTTATCTTAGACAGGTCTCCAAGTATCTTCTGATATACAGATGTTCCTGTGACAAGTTGTATGTCGTAGATAAGTCTAGTTGAAGAACTCAATATTGGCAGAGTCTCTTTTGTTAAGATCGCTCCATTTTCTGGCGTCATGAAGAAGAGGATTGTTGTCGGCTTCATAGCTATGATTTTTGCCGCATCTACGCGCAAGTCATTTTTGTGCGAAGATGTTGTATACGAAGTAGTTTTCCTTCCATATATTGTCGCAAAAGACTTGGCAAATGAGTCTTGGGCGGCATCTTGTGAGTGAACAAGCACGAAGTTGCTTAGGTCATAGTCACTATTTTTTATGTAATCCGCATACTTCGGCCATACAGCATCATTTCCTGGTGTCATCTGGAAGACATAGTCGTCAGCGACGTTGTTTGCTTGGAATGCCTCCATCATTACTGGATATCCAGCTGCTTTGGCTGGTGCGTATATGGAATCCATTGTCGAGGTGAAAGTGTTTATGAGGCCGTTTATGTGATCTGACTGAGTAAGTTTCTTATATGCACTCAGACCTTTGGCTGCGTCTGCGCCGTCATCTTCTGCGATGATGATAACCTTCTTACCAGTCTTCTGTTCGTAAACAGATTCAGCAGTCTTGATTCCTTTCACTACGTTTTCTCCTATAGCACTGTAGTCTCCAGTTAGGGGAGCGATGACTCCTATAGTGAATATCTTGTCAGTTCCTGAATCATTTTGTGTGACCGCATACTTCACACCAATGATCACAAGAGCCAAAACTACGACTGACGCGATAATTTTATTTGTTTTAGTCATAATAATTTTATTGTTAATTATCTTAATAATTTGGGTGTTGCCATGTAAAAGAACTTATGCCTTAATCATATTAGAAAATAGTATGGTTGTCTTGTAAAGGTCTAAAATTTGTTCAAACAGTGCATAAACTTATATTTATAGCCATTTATTATCATATCGATTTGACTAAAAATTAGTTATAAAGTAAGATAGATGTGTGAATATATATAAATATAAGCTCGATATACTAGGTCTAAGTCAGACAGAAAAAGCTATTCTGACAGATATTTCAGTGGCAAAAAGCGTGCAAGATATAGCTTTGTCTACGAAAATCTCTAGAACCGGTATCAACCATTGTTTGAAGAACCTAATCAAGAGAGATTTGGTCTTTTCTATTAAAAATGGAAGTCGAAAGCTCTACATGGCCCTTACTGCCAAGCAATTTGCCAGTAAGATGCAAAGCCTAGCTGATGAGATCAATCTCGAAGGTGAAACTAAGAAGGGTGCAAGGATACGACTTTCTAAGGAAAATGAATTTATTATCCATGTTGGTCCGAAAGAAATCATTCCGGCTTACGAAAGAATAGCTTCTATGAATAAAAACGATAGAATACGTGGAATTCAGCACCACCGTTCTTGGAATGAGCTCATGAATCGTGTCTCAGCAAAGCAATTGATCGATTTCAATATGTCAGTAGTCAAGAAT
>CAIPWS010000048.1 GCA_903868845.1 uncultured bacterium | reverse complement strand
AGGAAAAAGTTGAGCCATGGGTCACAGTCGGTGCGCTTCGGGTAATTATCCATGCTGAAGCAAAGGGCGATGTTGTTGCTGCTGTAAACAAGCTCGCTGGACGTGTCGAAGTTGGATTGGCATTCAATATACAAACTCCTGTTGAAATTCCCGCAGGTATTGCAGAGGATTCCATAAATTCTATACAACTCATGGGAATAGACCGTGTAGGCTATCAAGGTCAAGCCTTCGACGAAAAAGTTATAGAAAAAATTCGCCAAGCTCACAAGAAGTATCCGAACATTCCAATATCAGTCGATGGAGCTGTGTCTCTGGAGACCGCACCATTACTCATAGAAGCTGGAGCAAGCCGCCTCATCATCGGTTCAGCAATATTTGAAAGTGATAATCCGATAGATGCTATTGCTAAGTTCAAGAGTTTATAACAAATTGTACAAAAGTGTTATAATATTCCCATGACAGAAGAGAAGATCCTTCAACTCACTAAGATCGCTGCAGAGATTCGTATCTCTATCATTCAGTCACTCATTGAGGCCAAGAGTGGTCACACAGCCGGTTCTCTAGACATGGCTGACATTTTTACATATTTATATTTTCATAAACTGAAACACGATCCGAAGAAGCCAGATTGGCAGTATCGAGATCGTCTAGTCTTATCAAATGGACATATTTGTCCAGTACTTTATGCGACGATGGCTCATGCAGGATATTTTCCAGTTAGCGAACTCAAGACTTTGCGCAAGTTTGGTTCACGCCTTCAAGGTCATCCTCATCGTGAATTTCTTCCAGGTCTCGAAAATTCTTCTGGCCCACTCGGTTCAGGTCTTTCGCAAATAGTTGGTATGGCGCTTGCAGATCGTATAGACAATGGCAAATCATCCGGCAAACAGTTTTATTGTCTCATGAGTGACGGTGAGCTCAACGAAGGAAATACTTGGGAAGGTGCAATGTTGGCTGGCAAAGAGAGACTTCAGAATATCACGGCCATCATAGATCGCAACAATATTCAGATTGACGGATTCACTGAAGATATCATGCCACTCAATCCTCTTGTTGATAAATGGCGTGCATGGAATTGGCATGTTCAAGAGATAAATGGCCACGATTTTCGTGAGATAGATCGCGCAATATGCGAGGCGCAATCTGTTTTCGATAAGCCTTCAGTCATCATCGCTCACACTATTCCTTCGAAGGGTATTCCAGAATTTGAACGTAAGTTCGAATGGCACGGCAAACCACCAGGCACACCTGAGGAGATAGAAACTGCTTTGAAGGCGTTGCGGTCTTGGAATGGTCGCGTTAAGTCGCCTGATCACAATTCCTAATTCTCTATTCCTTTATTCTCCATTCTTATTTTTATGCCAATCAACCCAGATCAAAAACTAAATCACAAACTCTTCGACAAGACTGCCGAGCAAGTTACCATGCGTCAGGGTTTTAGCGATGGCCTTGTGATGGCTGGTACTGCTGACAAAAATGTCGTAGCTTTGTGTGCTGATCTCACTGAATCTGTTTTCATGAAAGCTTTCAAGGATAAATTCAATGATCGCTTCATAGAAGTTGGTGTCGCGGAGCAGAACCTTGTGACAGTAGCGAGCGGAATGGCAGCTATGAAAAAGATTCCTTTCATCGGCTCATATGCAGTCTTCAGTCCTGGTCGTAATTGGGAACAAATTCGCACCACAGTTTGTATAAATAATGCTCCTGTCAAAGTTATAGGTTTCCACACAGGAGTTTCTGTTGGCCCAGATGGCGCATCGCACCAAGCACTCGAGGATATTGCGCTCATGCGTACATTGCCAAATATGATTGTCATTTCACCATGCGATAGTATTGAGGCTCGCAAAGCAGTCGTTGCTGCTGCGAAAAATGGAAAGCCGACATATATTCGTCTGTCTCGCGAAAAATCTCCAGTCATAACATCTGACTACACTCCTTTTGAAATAGGGAAGGCGCAAATTGTTTTTCAACCTGAAACATCAAGCGCAAAAAGTGATGCAAAAATGGATGTCGGCATCATCGCGACTGGTCATCTTTTGTATGAAGCTATATCTGTCGCCAAGAAACTCGAATCAGAAGGAAAAAGAGTGGCGGTGATGAATCTTTCAACAATAAAGCCTCTAGACTACGAAGCTGTTATTCAACTTGCAAATGAGGCGCAGGCCATCGTCACAGTAGAGGAACATCAGATCGCAGGTGGTATGGGTTCTGCGGTTGCTGAGTGTCTTGCAAAAAATCATCCAGTTCCAATAGAATTTGTGGGTATGAAAGATCAGTTCGGCCAGTCCGGTACATCTGCTGAACTTATTGAACATTATGAAATGGGGGAGAAGGCTATATATAATGCATCGCTCAAGGTCATGCTGAGGAAGAAGTAGGTGTCGTAATATGTGAAGATTATGGAAATTGGAATAGCGGATGCTGCAGTTGCAACATCCGCTCTCGTAGCCTGAGCTACCGCCACGTTCTTTCGAGTCCATTTCCAGCAACATTGTGCAGGAACTGGGCCGAATTTTTTACCTTTTATTCTGGCTATCCGTGTGGGTAGATTCGACCAGAAGATCATCGGCAGATCGGTAGATTTCCAACCGTGTTAACCTTTTCTTCGAAGAAGTTAGGTTTCCGATAACACGGCCGAGGGTACAACTCTGCT
>CAIPWS010000047.1 GCA_903868845.1 uncultured bacterium | reverse complement strand
TCTTTCCACTTGCTTCTGTGAATATCTCAACTATCTCATGTAAAAGAACTGGCTCATGCACACTTTCCTCTTGTATCTTCATACTAAATAATTCCTACTGACCCCAACTTCTCTGCCAATGCATCAGTCTTCTTCGAGTATTCTGTGCGGAAAGCCTCCCAAGCATTTGCTTCCCACATTTCGACTCGGTTGACGACACCGATGATCACTACCTTGGCCAACAAACCCGCATACTCACGTAGATGCTCTGGGACCAACATGCGTCCAGATGCATCAACCTCTACTTCAACCGCCCGACCAATGATCAAGCGGTTGAAATTTCGGTTGTCCGCCTGTAACACTGACTGAGAATTGCCACGCGACAAACGCTCCGCAAAATCACTCCACTCCTTCATGGTGAACACGAACAGACAATTGTCTATTCCTGGTGCGATCACCACTTTGGCGCCCATTTCCTTTCGGAACTTGGCTGGAAGTGACGTCCTGCCTTTGTCGTCGATAGTGTGACTATATTCTCCTATCAGCATATGTCAGCGAGAGGAATGTAGGACGGATCTTCTAATACAATGTTCAAATTATTTAGAAGTTGTCCATCTGCTACTTCTTCCCACTTGATGGTAATTATATCCCACTTCATGGGAAATGTGTATATACAGATAAAGAATCCCCTGTGGATAACCAGCATCCTAATGAAAATGCCCCCTGATCCTCGAATGAGGATTAGGGGTGGATAAGATAGCACTTACAAATCGAGCTAAATTAGAGCAGATTTATATCTTTTAATTCTTTCTCCAGTTTTTTTACATCATTGAACAAAATAGTCCTCATCCCAATCTCCTTAGCTGGTACAAGATTCTTAGGATTATCGTCTATAAATAAACAATTCTCTGGAAGAACATTCATTTTATCAATTAGTATCTTGAATCCTTTCTTTTGAACCTTTATCATTGCTATCTCAAAAGAGAAAAGAGTTGAGTGAAATAATTTATGAAAACCAAATTTGTCTTTGCAGTGCTCTATCCACTCTTTTCCATGATCAGATAATAAACCTAGTCTATACCCACGTTTCTTTAATGATTTGATAATATCTTCAGTCCCATCCACTTCTGTAAAATTCAATCTTACTAATTCCTTCAATCTTTCTACGGATATTTTCCAGCCAGTTTTGGATATTACTCGTTTCCAATATTCTACTTCTGTAATTTCTCCATAAAAAAATGCTATTAAATCCGGACCTTGAGTATGTGGATATATTTCCTCCGCTCTAATTCCCAGTTCTTTTTCCAATAAGTATTCAACACCTTTTAGACCATTTATATATACTTCACCCAAATCAAATATAATAGTGTTAATCATTTTAATCGTTTATCAATAGTATCTTAGTAATGTTTCTGTATCAGCGACATCCGTAAGACGTAATTTGCCATCGAAGGCAACCAATTTCAACTGGTTACAATTTGTAACCGTTTGATCGCTACCCTCTTCAATAAGCCTATGCTTAAGCACTTTCCAATAATTTCTTGCTGCTTGGAAATCGGACTGACCAGTCAGTGCCCCCACCACAGAAAAATACCACTTCTCGGACTTTTCATCCCAAGATTTGCGTATATTTTTGCCTTCAAATGAAGCGACAAGTGTTCTTTCCATGACACAATTTTAACGCTCACACAAAAACGCACAAGTTACACATAGAATATTTTTGTGTTGTACTAATGAACTGTCGACAAATTGTCGACATCTGATTTTCGTATACTACTTCGCGAAAAATCCTAGAACAAGCGCGCTTACTACCGCACCAACCAAACCAACTTTCTGATGAAGCTGTAATTTCTCTTTACTCAGAAACAATCCAAGCAATACAGCCACGATGATAGAGCTTTCCGTGATAGATGTGGCGATGCCGATTGGCGCCATACTCATTGCCAGAGCATAGGCTATATAGCCGAAATTATCTAGCAAAGACATTTTCAAAATAAGTGTTGGATATCGACCGATGTCCTTCATCAATTTACACATTCGCCTATTCGTCAAAAGATAAATTCCAGTAAACAAAGACATTATGATATTTATAGAAAAAATTGCCAAAACCGGATCAACTATTCGCGAACCCCAACCTAGGAGAAAGTCAGCCAATCCCATTGTGACCATACCAACTATTGCCCATATGACCCCTTTCTCCAAAAAGAAGCGTTTGAGATTTATAGATTCCTCTTCGCGAACTGACAGCAAGATGAAACAAAATATAAGTGCACCAATCAGGATGATCTGACTAAATGAAAGGTCTTCCTTCAAGATCCAAAATGCGAGCAAAGAAGCAAATATGATCTCCACAGACCAAAGTGGTTCTATGACCGATATCTTTCCCATCTTCATTGCTTGGAAACTAAGTATGGCTGCGATGCTAAATGCCACGCCACAACAGGCTATGACAATAAGATCAAAGCTGTGCGCTCCGTCGAACAATCCAATAAATCCTTTTAGGCAAAATGGGATAAGTATAAGAACGCCAAGAAAAACAATAGCAAACAATGATTCCCAATCACCTATTTTTCGAGTGGTCTTCTGAATAAAAAAATCACCAAAGCCCCAGAAGAACATGGTTGCGAACGCCAATATTAT
>CAIPWS010000046.1 GCA_903868845.1 uncultured bacterium | reverse complement strand
TGCCACCCCCGCCAGCACACCCGTGCATAGAAGCGACACATACTTTTCTTGACCTTTCGAACTTTGACGCCTTTTCCGACATTTTCTCCGCCCTACTTCTTACTCAAAATCTTCACCAACTCTTCCCCGAGTTTCTTGACGGCGGCATCGTCCAAAACAGAGACTTCGAAAATCTTGCCGATCACCTTACCATTTTCATCTTTCTTCAGATATTTTTCCAACTTCTTGTGAGCTGCTGCAACAACCTTTGGTGCAACCGTATCAGTCTTGGACAAAATTATTATTTCGGTCTTATCTACCAAACCTTCACCATATTTTTTCAACTCTTCACGAACGGTTTTGTATGTAGCGACCAAAGCATCATTTTCAAGAGAAACCAGATGAATCAAAACTTTTGTTCTCTTCACGTGCTTCAAGAACTGTATACCAAGACCCTTTCCTTCAGCAGCACCTTCGATCAATCCTGGAATATCAGCAAGAATATAACCTCCATGCAAAGCACCTAAGTTCGGATCCAGTGTAGTGAAGGCATAACTCGCAACCTTAGCGTGCGCATGTGTGAGAGCGTTGAGCAAACTGGATTTGCCTGCATTTGGTAGACCTATGAGACCAGCATCAGCGATAAGGTTCAACTCCACTACGAAATCTGCCTCCTCGCCTGGATAACCAGTCGTAGACTGTTCGGGTTTCACATTTGTCGAAGCTTTGAAATGTTCATTACCGAGACCTCCACGACCACCGTGCAAAATCTTTGACTCCTGACCCTCATCCAAAAGCTCTACAACACGACCGGTTTCAAGATTCTTGATAACCGATCCAATAGGTAAATCTATGAACAAATCCTCACCAGATCTTCCTTGCATGCTCCAATTCATACCATCTTGGCCTTTTTGGCTTTCAAATTTTTTGACAGTTTTGTAACGTGACATCACGTTTATGTCGCGGACAGCACGAACATATATATCGCCTCCACGGCCTCCGTTGCCTCCAGCTGCACCGGCAAATTCCCTTCCTTTCTCATGCCTCCAACGGACAACACCAATACCGCCGTTGCCAGCTTTTGCATGAAAATGTATTTCGTCAGTTAATGCCATGTTTATTTCTTGCTCCTTTTTACTTTTAACTTTCCTCTCTATTTCTTATACTTCGCGTTTATCTCGCTTTCGATAATGCTCCTTTCTTTGCCATAAGTCAAATACGACAGCTCTTTCAACCTACCAGCGACTTCACGATCACCACGAGGAATATTTGTTGCAAGCAAGTTAAATGGCTTGACTGGCTTACCTTGCGCCAGCATTTTCATATAACAATTGTGGTTATCTATATTTATAATATCCTTCTCAGTGAAGATAGGTGCAAACTGCTTGGCTAGAAATTCACTATCCTCAACACCGACTCGATACACAGCCATAGATCCGACGTTACCGAAGACGGCATTTTTGATCTTATCGTCAAGTTGCTTTATAAATTGGTGCGCCATGGTCATAGACAATTTATACTTACGAGCCTCCGACAATATTGTGGATATGGAATCAGTTGTAATGTTTTGGAATTCATCCACATATAGATAGAAAGGTGGAAGATCTTTTCCTATAGAATCCACACGTGACAGTGCCGACATGAGAATCTTTCCTACAAGAATAAGACCTATGAGGTTTGCATTTATATCTCCGAGACGACCCTTGGAAAGATTTACTAGCAAAATCTTCTTATTGTCCATAATGTCACGGAAATTGAATGTAGATTTTTCCTGTGCGATGACTGGACGCATGATGTCGTTAGCCAGGAAGTTATCGAACTTGGAAACGATATACGGAACGATATTGGCGAGAGAAGCTTCACCTCCGGCTTTATCGGCGACCTCTCTCCAGAACTGTATTACTAGAGGATTTGTACACTTTGCCAGTTTCATCTCGCGGAACAATTTGTTCGAAAGTACTCTAGAGACATCCACGAGTGTATTTCCTGTTGTTGGATCATCTATGGTGAGCAAAACAGCATTGCGGAAATATTGTTCGAACATAGGACCACCGGCAACTTTCATGTCGAAGAGCTTATTGAAAATAGAAAGCATCTCGTTTACCACGAAAGTTTTTTGTTCCGGAAAACGTACATCGTACTCGAGCATATTGAGCGCCATAGGACGAGACGTGTAAGCGGGATCGAAATAAATAACATCTCCATATCTTTCTGGTGGAACCAGTGACAAAATATCCTCAACATCTGAACCGTGTGGATCTATGAAGCAAACACCGTCACCACGCTGCATATCTTGCAAAATCATATTCTTGAGCATGGTCGTCTTACCAGTACCAGTTTGTCCGATAACATAGAAATGACGCAAACGATCTTCTGGAGTCATGAATATCTTCGTATCACGACCACGATCTGTATTTACACCAAGAAGCGTACCGCTCTGTGGCAAACCAAGTGGTGCTGGCGAAGTACCAGACTTGGTAAGTTTGACTTGTGAGGTTGAAACTTTTCCTGAAACTGGCATGTGCATGATAGTCGCTAGCTCACGCAATGACAAAGGACAATTCCAATCAGCATCGTAAGATCTATATGTAAATGACTCCAACTCCTTTTCGAGTTTATATTTATCAACCTTTACGAAACCTAACTTATTTCCACTAGTATCCTCGAACTGATTGAATGCAGCCTCAAGGTCAGCCAAAATAGCTTTTGCCTTTGCTTCAGTTTCAGAGGAAGCGACTATTCTTATATTCGTAGAAAGGACTGGTGAAGAAACTTTTTTCTGAATCTCTTTGAGTGCCATTTCATTTTCTGGACGCATATTCTTATTTTCCTTCTTTTCATCATCCTTATCAGGCTTGCCACTGATCATATCGAAAACGCCGCCTATTCCTGTCTCAAGACCTTTTCCTATACCCTTCAAAACCTTATCTCCTGTCGTATAAGCTATATCTATAGCCTCATTGAGCTTATCGCCTTTCTGGATCTTCTGAACCGCTTTCAAATATTTCTTATTATAAAAATCACCGACAGGTTTGAAAACGACCTGTATAGCCGCACCTTCACCATCCTTACAAATCTTAGAAAATGAATTCAAAAGAGTATTTATAGGATCGTGATCGAACTCTTCATAAGTCTTGAGTGGATAAATATGATTTTTCTTCTGCTGACCATATGAGGCTACAGAGACACCATTTTCACTGAAAATATTGTAATCATCTTTTCTTTCATTTACTTTCGCATCTGGAAATATAGATAAGATCTGCTTTTCGAAAAGATTTCTCTTATTTTCTGGAACTGAACAATAGAAGACGAAGTCCTCACTATGATTTGCCACGGCTATCTCAAATGCGAAGACATCATTGTCAGAATCTTTGCCGCTAACAGAACACATACCAGCATAAAATTGCTCCATCGATGAAAGGAGTTCCTTGAGTGGCTTTGTAGGACCTCCTTTTTCAGGGTTATTCACTTCTGGAACCAAGATCTCATACAAAGACATCTTGAGTGCGTGCCAAATAGGATCTTTCTCCTTGAGGCCACCGATAGTAAATCCAGATTTCAAGTATTGAACAAGAAGACGGTGAAAATCATCATAAATATGTGGATCGTGCATACCTTCAACTATCTTCAATGTATTGTGTATACCCTTTTGTTCTATGTATCCAAGAAGTTCATTCATCTTCTCATCGTGCTCTTCTGGAGAAAGTTCCAGAACTATGGCTTCCATCTCAGTGGTAGGAACTATGTATTTGTCGTGCAAAACTTCATCTGTTTTTCGTTCGGCATATTTGACCACCTCTTCACGAGCTATGTGCTCGGCGCTGGCCTCAGGAGTCTTTTCTAGAAGTTCACGCTCTTTACGAGCAATCATCTCTCGGAGATAATTTATCTCTTCTTGAGGATTAACAAATTTATCACCTATTTTGGGAGCGCCTTCCAAAGGGTTATTCATGGCGTTTATTATACCAGAAAATGGGTGTATGATGGATAGGTAAAAGGAGAAAAGTGGAAAGGAAAAAGTGGAAAGG
>CAIPWS010000045.1 GCA_903868845.1 uncultured bacterium | reverse complement strand
GGGCTTAATAGTCATTTTTTAATTATTATTAATAACGTGGTTACTTACAACGATATCATATCTCTTAATAATCTCCATGAAGCATGGCGTGAGTTTGTGTCGGGCAAAAAATACAAAAAAGATGTTGCAGATTTTTTACTTAATTTGTCCCATAACATATATTCACTTTATCTTGATCTGAAAAACAAGACATATATTCATGGGGCGTACGAAGCCTTTTCAGTTAATGATCCAAAGCCTAGAAACATACACAAGGCTAGTGTGAGAGACAGACTATTACACCACGCCATATATAGAATCTTATATCCTCATTTCGATAGTAAATTTATCTTTGATTCTTACTCATGTCGTGACTACAAAGGAACACACAGGGCGTTGGACAGGTTTTCGCACTTTGCTCGCAAGGTTTCAAGGAGTAACAAACGTACCTGCTGGGTACTTAAATGTGATGTACGTAAATTCTTCGCTTCAATCGACCAATCTATTCTGATTAATATAGTGAAAAAGAATGTGCCTGATCCCAATGTCATATGTCTCCTTGAAAGGGTAGTCGGTAGTTTTTATACCACTGCCCCAGGCAAAGGCTTACCACTTGGAAATCTAACCTCACAGCTTCTGGTTAATATTTACATGCATGAATTTGATTGGTATGTAAAACATGGGCTGAAGCAAAGATACTATATTCGATATGCAGATGATTTCGTGATCATGCACAGTGATCGAGGTGTTCTACTTGAAGTATTATTCAAAGTTAATGAATTTCTATTATATAATCTCAAACTCACACTTCATCCAGACAAAGTCTCTATTGAGACAGTCTCATCGGGTATTGATTTTCTAGGTTGGGTACGTTTTACAGACCATAGAGTTTTGCGAACTGCTACCAAGAACAGAATGTTTAGAAGAATTAAGGAAAGAGAGGGTAAGTTTGAAACAGTACAATCTTATCTAGGAATGATCAGTCATGGAAATGCTAAGAAGTTGAGGAAGAGAGTTGAAGAATTAGCTGTTGGTAACTAGGCTTCGCAAAAATTTCCATATAGGATAAGGTGTAATGTCTGTATGATGACTAGCGTATAGTTGTTGATTAATATTTGTTATTTGGTTTGGCTAGGTGGCGGTAATCTTTTGATTTCATCCATTGGTGCTGGTAATCTGTCGGCGTCAACTTTTACTTTATTTGCCCTGTTGAGGTGAACATTGATATATATCGGCGCAGGTTCCTTAGCGGGTGCATCTATAGGTCGTCGCGGTTTGTAATAGCGCTCGCTATTGTTGTCGAGTAGGTATCTGATAGCCGGTAAATCTCCTTGTTTGACTAGAGAATGTAATTGATTTTCAGCAAAATCACACCAGTTATCTCTTCCACGCTCATGTGCCGTGTCGCACGCTTCAGCAAATTCTTGATCAGTAGCAACCCACTCATATATCGTTGATCGAGAAATACCAGCACGCTTGGCGGCAACGGCAATAATACCGCTCTCAGCAAGCTCTTCTATGAACTTGGCTTTGCGTGCATCCGAAATCATGGATTTAGACTTTTATCGCCTTTTTCCCGGTTAGAAGCTCAATTCTGTGTAATATAACGTGTGCATATGCTGGGCACTTTTCCATCATAAAGCATTTACGTTTCAGTTTGAGTGCGGCCACGCCAGTGCTACCAGACCCTCCAAATGGTTCTAGGACGATACCATCACGCTTGGTTAGTACTTTGATGTAGGGAATTAGTATTTCCACTGGTTTCGTTCCGAATATAACTCCTTGACCTGACGACTTGGCATCTGAAGCTATGTAGTCAATGAAATCAGTAGGACAGTACCTATTGCCTTTACCATATGGTTCCCAATGCGGTTTGCCTGATATAGCGAATAAAGCATTCTCGTATTCATTCTGGAGTAGATCATCTGATTCCGACGTTGTATCAACTGCAACTTCACCTGATGTACCAACCAAAGCAATATCTGTTTTGTTAAAGAATTTATGGTTAGCAGAGTATCCTTGCATGCGATTAGGAAGCCTCCAAGTGATTGTATTGCGATATTTCCAATGCTTTTCTAATTCATTCCATATTACCCTCAAATTCTTTGGGTTCTCGAAGATGATAATCGAGAAATCTTTCTTCTGAACTTTGGCCACATTCGCCATCCATTTTTCTGTAAAATCGTCTGGCAATGTTTCAGTACCAATATAGTGACGGTCTCGTTTGTATCCGAAGCCTTCTGTAGCAGAGGACTTCTTTTTACCTTTGAGGTAATCCAAAATGTATGGCGGATCAGTCATACAAAGATCTGCCTTGTTACCATTCATGAGCTTCAGCATATCCGCTTCGTTCATGGAATCTCCTACCATTAGCCTGAAACCATCTGTTTCATATACATCTCCAGTTTGTGCAGTCACTTCCTTTATATCCAGTTTATCCAACTCACTTTTTAAATCGAAGACCTCGGGATTTTCTTCAACAGGGTAAATGGAATCGAGATCTTCAGAGGTGAAACCGATATCTGAGAGTATGTGTTCGTCAAACTCAGCAAGCAATTCTAGATCAAATTCTCCTTGATTCTTACCGAGACGAACTGACAACTCCTTTTCTTTCTCAATATCTGGAATATCTATGAACACTGTGGGTAGAGTTGTGTATCCCATGTCACGCGCAATATCGATACGGAACCTGCCACCGATCACGATGTTCTCGCGTCCAGATGCTTTGTTACAAATAATCGGGTCGACTACACCGAAGCGAGTAAAAGATTTGCGAAGCTGTGAAGCTTGCTCATCTGTATGAGTACGGAATGCGTACTCGGGAATGCGAAGTTCACTGATTGGAACTTCGACGATACTAAGAATGTTTTTCATATTAGTATTATTTTTATAATACAGAGGACGAGTCTGCATCATCATCAAAACACGATTGCCGTGAGCGTCACCATACCATTGGCGCTGAGTTTAATTACGAAAATAGCCCTAATTTACAGGCTATTTTTACTATTTATGCACTCAGTGCTAAGGGTAGGCTAGAGTTTGTCTTTGTGTACGACAAATTGTGGGTCAATTCGATATCCTAAACCATCACGACCTTCAATGAAGTTGATTCCTCTTGGAAGACCTAGATTGAATTTTGCTTTTTTGTTTATGGCCCCAGCTAATTTCTGTATAGCGTTGTTGGTAGGACACTTGAGTAGTTTTGCTAGTATCGATGTTGGCTTAAATTTTTCAGGATCAAGATCAATTAACTCGGTGATTAGGCTAAATCTCTTACCTTTTCCGAATTTATAGACAAATTGGCGATCAGCTATTTTACGTCGCAGAGTTTTATCAGTTTTGTTGTAGAAGACATCGTACTGAGGGGTTTGTGCTGTTGGTCGAGAGTACTTTTTAAGCAGAGCACCCAGCTCCTGAGTTGTCACTGGATGTGATGTGAGCACGGCCGGAGTTATCTTAATGTCGCCGAATGGATGTTTCCTTGTTTCCTCTATTTCCTTCACGACTTTTATGGTTGGTCCAATGGCTCGCTGTATTTGATCTTCCATATCACGCTTGGTGGACTCGAAATGCTTTAGTTGCTCCTCGGCATCTTTAACTGCCAGTTCAGTGAACTTCAACACGGCCTTATTTTTTCTTTGTCTCATATATTCATAATAGCTAAACCAGGTCGAATATACCACTAAGTGTTGATAATAGGTGGGGGGTCGTAGGATTTGTCCGATTTTGTTAATTTATATGGGTCAAACGACGCCCGCTTTAGGAAAACAGATCCCTATGTCGATGGGTCAGGATACTACTTGTGTGTTCGCCAAATAACCCTTACACTGTCTAGCATCACTCAGTCCGAGACACGGATGGGGCACCAGAATATTATGGATAATAGAAAAATGGGTATAGGTTTCGGTGTAATGATTTTGAAAAAGGCAAAAAATGCCGGCGGTGATGTTACCACAAAAGTTCTCCTCGGCCAGCGCCATCCAGATCCAGTGAAAGCTGATAGTGCAATGCACGGAGAAGGCACGTGGACCATGCCCGGAGGAAAACTTCATTTTGGTGAATCCTTCGAAGAAGGTGCTTGCAGGGAAGTTATGGAAGAGATTGGTGTGAAGATAGAGCCGAAAGATCTGAAAGTGATTAGTCTGACAAATGATATTGTTTCAGATGCACACTTCGTAACGATTGGGATGTTGTGCGAAATTAAAGACGGTAAATGCGAACCACGCGTCATGGAACCAGATGAGATCACCAAATGGAAATGGTTCGATTTGAATGCATTACCAAAACCCCTCTTCAAGCCTAGTGAAAAAGTGATAAAGAATTATAAAGCAGGAAAGATTTACGAAAACTAAGCAGGCAACGCCTCCCACAAAGCCATAAAGATAGAGCGGAAAATGTCGACCATTGGTGGTATGTCTATGACGACGGCCATAGCTTTTACTTCTGGACCAATGATGATGACTTTGTCGTCATAAATATCAATCGTGCTTTTGAAAATGTATTTTTCTGGTAAATATTTGAAGTCGCGTAGCAGACTCTTGTCTTGTTGACCTTGTTCACCTTTGGAATCAGACGACAAAAGTATTTTTGCGCTTATATTTGCAGCTGCACGTCTTTTTCTGAAGTCTATAAGGAAATCTCTGTCTATATTTAGCCAAGCGCCAGCATTTCCTATAATGAAATACTCACGACCACGATATTCGTCGATCACATTTTCATAAAATGTTTCAAATTCCTTTTTTGATCTTATAAATCTGACACCATAACCTTCAGTAAGTTTGCCTTGCATGTTTTCCAGCATCGGAACTATTTTCGATAAGGTTTGAACCTTACGTTCATATAGAGAAATCAGTTTACTTGGTTTGATAGGCACGAATAAACGCTTCTTTCCTTGCTCAAGCGAAGTCACGATCTCACTCGAAATGAGCTTCTCCAAAATAGGGTATACAGTGGTCCTTTTTATGCCTATTTCATTGGCCAAAGTGGTG
>CAIPWS010000044.1 GCA_903868845.1 uncultured bacterium | reverse complement strand
TCGGCGGACTCGCATCATACCTGGACCATGTAAAAGCAGAAACAGCCAGAAATGGCTACACAGAAACGTTTTTTGGCCGTCGACGCTACTTCGAAGGTATAAAATCAAAACTTCCATTTATACGCGCTGCTGCCGAGCGTATGGCTATCAATGCGCCGATCCAAGGAACTGAAGCCGATATCATAAAGATCGCTATGTCGCGCATATATGAGTATTGTAAAAAAGAAGGACTTGAAAATGATGTTTATCCTCTCGTTCAGGTTCACGATGAACTAGTTTACGAAATACGCGAAAATAAAATTGATCAAGTTGTTCCAGAGATAAAAAAGATAATGGAAAATGTCATGACTTTGAAAGAGACGAAAGAGATTCCATTGACGGCCAATGCTTTGGTTGGTAATAATTGGGGAGAATTGAAGTAGGAAAGTTGAAAGTTGAAAGAGAAAAGAGGAAAGGCGCAAGTAGAAAGTGGAAGGAGGAAAGGCGCAAGTAAAAGGTTACAAGAAGAAAATGAAAAATTTTGCATCACATTCACTAACAGAAACGGAAAATCTAGCCAAGCAATGGTTGGACAGTCTTAATGCTGGTGATAAAAACAACTTAAATCAGGGTGGCGCGATTGTCGTTGCATTGAATGGTCAGCTTGGTTCAGGAAAAACGACTTTTGTTCAATTCGTGGCGAAACTTCTTGGTGTACAAGGCAATATCACGAGCCCAACATTTGTGGTGATGAAAAATTATCCTCTAGATGTGAAAAAAGGAGACCGCAAAGGTGGCCAGTTTCGTAAATTGGTGCACATAGATGCCTATAGATTGGAAAAAGGAAATGATTTGGCGGCACTCGAATTCGAAGATATTGTTGCAGATCCTGGCAACTTAGTTCTCATCGAATGGGCCGAAAATGTAAAAGAAGGATTGTCAAAAAATATAAAAAAAATAGACTTCGAGTACATTAACGAAAAAGAGAGAAAAATATCATTCTAAAAACATGCTTTACCTATTTCACGGAACAGATACGAAAATAGCCTTGAGCAAAGCCAGAGCAACGGTCAATTCTTTGCGCGCGAAAAGAGTAGATGCAGCCTTTGTTGAGGTGGATGCGGACCATTGGAGTGTCTCGATCATACCTGAACACGCTGGTGGCCAAGGGTTGTTTTCAAATAAGTATATTATCTTATTGAATAAAGTTACAGAAAACCCAGAAGCGAAAGATAAAATTTCGAAATTTACCGAAATGATGAAGGAGTCAGAAAATATCTTCATCATGTTGGAAGGAAAATTGAATGCCGATCTGAAGAAAGCACTAGAAAAACACGCAGAAAAAACTGTTGTTTGCGATCTTAAAGATGTCGCAGCGAAAAAAAGTGAATTCAACATCTTCGCACTCGGCGATGCTCTCGGTTCCAGAGAATCTTTCAAGGCTTGGTCAATATATCGCCAAGCAATAGATGCTGGGCAGGAGATACAGGTTATCATAGGCACACTATTTTGGCAGATGAAGTCTATAATCGTGGCAAGTGAGGCGCAAAGTGCTGCAGCTTCGGGTTTGAGCCCATTTGTCTACAGTAAATCAAAAAAATATGCTGCAAACTTTTCAAAAAATGAGTCAACCGCTTTGTTAAATGATCTCATAACTATATATCACGACGGACATCGTGGAGTTGTAGATATGGAAAAGGGAATAGAGAAGCTTTTGCTCAATTTGCGTTAAAGGCCATTTTCATGGCATTATTGTTGAACTGTTAGTAAAAGCACGCATTATGCGCCCATAGAAGCCGTGTTTGAAAATTACTTACATATGCGCCCATAGCTCAGCCCGGTAGAGCACCTGCCTTTTAAGCAGAGGGTCGCTGGTTCGAATCCAGCTGGGCGCACAAAATATTTCTACTCATTATAATAATAGAAACAACCACCAGAGGTCCGTAGACATGGTGGTTGTGGGTTAATGACGATGATTGTTATCTGGATATGCTTGGCGTCACACCAATCATATTCAAAGCCTTGAGCACGTTTTCTGCGCAATGTACGTGATTACGGCTACCAACAAGTTCGAAGAACGCGTTGGGGTCGATACCTTTGTTTCGAAGGCCTCTCTCGAGTGGTTTGAGTTTACCATCGAAGAAGGCTGAATGAAGAGCGTTCTCACCCGCGAAGGATATCAACTTTTCAGCGATTCGAACATCTTGGTCAACATTTAATTCTCTATACAGCTGTTGAAGATGCTTTACCATGTGCTGACGACATTTCTGAGTCGCCACGAGCACGTAGTAATTTGTTATCGCCTCATTCAACATTTCTCTGTTGATGTTCCTGGTGATGACGCACCCGTCTTTCATTGTAGCGACACCAGCGGCCAAACCAGTCTCGACGGTTATTGCACTAGTCGTTTCATCAACAGTATTTTGTGCGGTCTTTGCGTGAGATTGGCCCGGACCCCAAATTTCGTACACGAATCTTGTATAATTACTAATAACATATACAAGTATGAAAACACACAAAATAGCACCAGAGGTTAAGGAACAAATTATCAACCGTATCAAGAATGATGGTG
>CAIPWS010000043.1 GCA_903868845.1 uncultured bacterium | reverse complement strand
CGCCGAAAATGGGCTGTACGACTGCAAGAAGTGTCATTCGCGTGGAAACTATAATTCGCTCCGCCAACATTTTGGAGACACACCAATAAGTGCTAAAAAGGGCGGCACTTCATACAGCAGACCACCAACATTCAACGCTGGCGCAGTCCAAAAGTGGCACGATGAATTGCCAGACAGAATACGCAAATACCTTAACGAACGCTGTATTACAAACCAAGTCATTAACGACCATAAAATTGGTTATGCTCAATTGTACGGTGGGCACTATATAGTAATTCCCATTTCTGGCTCTGAAGGATACTCATTTTGCAAACTACGACAAGATCCGAACGAAGGAGACAAGAAGATCACATACCCAGAAAAGGGCGCCCATGCAACTCTGTTCGGAAAGTTTACGAAGGGCGAGAGAGTTACGATTTGTGAAGGAGAACTTGATGCCTTAGCGCTCATCTCTCGTGGCGAAGCAGCCATCACATCCACTCATGGTTCTGGAACTTTTAAGCGCGAATGGGTTAGTGCGCCGGGCCTTAAAGATTCTTCATCGATTTATGTTTGCTACGACAACGATGATCCTGGTCGGAATGGCGCAACAAAAGTATTATATCTGCTTGAGTCCGCTGGATTCGTGAATATTCACAAAGTAACATTGCCTAATGAGATTGGTGAAAAAGGAGACATTGCTGACTATCTAACGAAACTAAAATATCCAGTCGAAGACCTATATACAAAATACAGCACGCCATTTCCAGAGCCTATAGATACATCGCAATTTTCTCCAGTCACTCCAGACGACATTGCTGCTGCGCTCGACCTTACTATCAAGGGGGATCGAGTAAATAAAATAGTGTCCTTTTTGTGTCAGTTGAGCGCGTACACAGAAGATTCGCAATTCAATATCGCGCTTAACGCTCCGTCGAGTACCGGTAAGTCACATATTCCACTTGAGACATCGCATATATATCCAAGCATAGACGTAATAAAGCTTGGCAACTGCTCGCCTACCGCTTTCTTCCACGAGCAGGGTGTCTACGATCAGGAGACAAACGCCATTGTTGTCGACTTATCACGCAAGATACTTATTTTTACTGATATGCCAAATACAGCATTACTGGAACGGTTACGTTCATTTCTGTCACACGACGAGAAAATAATGTATTCAAAAATTACCGACAAGAGTGAGAAGGGTGGCAATCGTACCAAAACGGTCGCCCTTGTAGGCTTCCCTGCTGTCATTTTCTGTTCAGCCAGTTATCGAATGGATGAACAAGAACAAACGCGCTTCGTACTCCTCTCTCCAGAAGTGACGCAAGAAAAGATTGCGGCTGGTATTGCGAGCGCTGTGAGTAAGGAATCAGACAGTTGTGCATACAAACAGTGGATTGAAAGTAATCCATTGCGTATTGCGCTGAAGACACGCGTCCAAGCTGTACGGAATGAGCGCATATCCGGAGTGCGGATAGAAAATCCAGAGGCAATCCGTGAACGGTTCACCAGTGGGAAAATGCTTCAACCTCGCGACCAGCGTGACGTGAAGCGTCTCATTTGTCTAATAAAAGCGTTTGCCATTATTAACATGTGGTTTCGTAAACGAGACGGTGGTGTCGTGGTGGCAAACGATCAAGATATTGAGTACGCATTTGAGGTGTGGAGCGAGCTTTCACCAAGTCACGCACTGGGAATAACACCATATCTACACGATCTGTTTTTGAAGGTGATAGTCGCTAAATTTGAGGAGAAAAATGCTGGAAAGAGTGGTGATTATGTTGGTGTCACACGTATAGAAGTTATGCGTAAGCACGTGGAAGTGTTTCATCGACCACTAAACTACCATGCGCTCAGACAAAACATTATACCAACGTTAGAAAGTGCCGGTATTGCATATCAGACCGAGGATCAAGATGACCGCCGCGGGCAATTGCTATACCCTATTCATACAAAAATTATGCGCAACTCAACCGAACAAAAACCAAATAAAGAGGTTCCTGTGGTCACATTAACGGAACTTCCACTTTCACCATTCACACTGGTTGATAGTGCAGAAAAACTACAGGACGCATTAACATTTCTACTCAAAGCATCAGTAATAGGGCTGGATACGGAGACAACTGGTCTTGATCCGCACACTGACAAGCTTCGACTCATACAGCTCGCAACT
>CAIPWS010000042.1 GCA_903868845.1 uncultured bacterium | reverse complement strand
TCCTCATTTGCTAGACCAGTTTTACATGAAGGACACCAGTTTATCGGTTCAAAAGATTCATACGCCAAACCTTTCTTGAACATCTGTAGAAAAATCCACTGAGTCCACTTGTAATATTCCGGATCAGTCGTATTTACTTCGCGTGTCCAATCATAGTCACAACCAAGAAGTTCAAGTTGTTCTTTGTAACGCTCGACATTCTTTTTTACGGAGTCTTGGGGATTTGTTTTGGTTTTGAGAGCGTAGTTCTCGGCTGGCAGTCCGAATGCATCGAAGCCCATTGGGTGCAGGACGCTATAACCTTGCATACGCTTCATGCGCGAGACAATGTCAGTGGCTATGTAGCCTTTTGGGTGACCCACGTGCAAACCTTCACCGGATGGATATGGAAACATGTCGAGGACATAAAATTTCTCTTTTTTAGGGTCTTCGGTTGTTTTGTAGATCTTCGAAGTAGACCACTTCTTCTGCCACTTTTTCTCAAGTTTAATATGGTCGTACGGGGCTTTTTTCATGGTGGTAATGATAGCTCAAAAGAGGATTTATGCCAAACTTGGATGGGTGCTTGGTGTGTAGCTGGGGTATGCTCTTTGAGCATATATGGAAATTAGGCCATCAGAAGGCTCAATTTTCATATGCTGGTAAATAGTGTGTGCCGGCGGGGGTGGCACATGCTTTTAAAAACGACCACTTATCAACATCTATAAACTAGAATCGCACGGTTGAGCCATTCCAATTTATCAATGTGGACAAGGGTACACTTGTGCAAAGCTAAACCCCTCTTTTTAGACGACATACTCACCCCACCAGCCCAATAGAATTATTTGTCATCTACGACATGTCTCCCTATGCACCTCCAACAAAGTGACCACAAAATGGTCACTTTGCTAAAGGTCTATGAAAGTACATATAAGAAAATCACACTGATTCGAATCAAGATAAATATTATATTCCTCCTTAACCTCTCTCAGTAAAGCCTCTTCATAGCTTTCACCTTGTTCGCATCCTCCACCTGGTATGCACCACATAAAAGGAAATCTTTTACAATTTCCATCACGTTGTTGCATGAGGATTCTATTATCACGAACCAATGCAAATACTACACCAGCTTCAGACATAAATAATCAGATCTTAAACTCCACAACATCCCCATCCTTCACAACATACTCCTTCCCTTCAGTGCGGATCAGACCTTTCTCACGAGCTGCAGCAAATGAACCCATAGCCAGCAATTTATCCCATTCAATAATCTCAGCTCTCACGAACTTTTCTTTGAAATCTCCATGTATAGCAGTTCCAGCCTCTGGCGCCGTCCAACCTCTCTTGATAGTCCACGCACGCGTCTCATCCTCACCAGTTGTAAAATATGTGATAAGCCCGAGCAACTCATAACCCTTGCGTATGAGATCATTGACTCCATCGTCATGAACTCCGAGACCTTCGCGCATTTCCATCTTATCTTTGGCATCTAGATCCTTCAACTCCTGCTCAATACCAGCATCTACGATGACATGTCCAGCATTCGTCTGCTTGAAAAGTTCAACAAGCTTGGCCCAGCGTACATCGCCGGGCATCTCATCTAGATTCTTTGCGCCAGCCTTCTTATTCAAAACATATATGAAAGGCTTGGTCGTGATAAGACAAAGTTGCTGTAGAAATGGAGCCTCAAACTCATCTGCCACGACCGAAGAAGCCAACTTACCAGCCTCGAGCGCTTTCACGAGTCGTTCTATGAGAGCCGCCTCTATGACAGCCTCCTTCTTACCAGACCTGATCTCCTTGCCAATATTGGCCTGTCTCTTCGTCACAGTCTGCAGATCTGCCAAGACAAGTTCAAGATTTATGACCTCAATATCCTTCACAGGATCTATCTTGCCATCGACGTGAATAACATTTGTATCCTCGAAGATACGAACAACCTGAGCGATAGCGTCTGTTTCGCGAATGTTTGAAAGAAATTTATTTCCAAGACCTTCACCCTCAGAAGCTCCTTTCACGAGTCCGGCGATGTCGACGAATTCTACAGCCGCAGGAACTGTTTTGGCTGATACAGAAAATTCACTCAACTTCTGCAAACGTTCATCTGGAACTGCGACAACTCCAACCGAAGGATCTATTGTACAGAAAGGATAATTTTCAGCAGCAACACTCTTCTTGGTGAGCGCATTGAACAACGTGGACTTGCCCACATTTGGTAGACCGACAATTCCGATTGATAGAGACATGGTGAATAGAGTCTAGCAGAAATGATCGAATCTAGCCACGTAATCCTAATCACGACTGAACTTACTCTTCAACTTAAAGAAAATAATTAAGAGGATTATGGCACCGAGTGTCCAGATCCATTTGCGAATGAGAAATGCAGCCAGGTCAATCAAGGTATTGTAGATGTAGGTCATTGGTCCTACGTTTGTATCGACGGTAGCGGCTCCACCAGAGTTTTTCGATATAACAGGGCCTGTTGATGTTCCCAAGACGGCACCAGCAACTGCACCAGCTTTCTTTTTCGCAATAGAACCAGACGAACTATTTGCGCTAGTATCATTTGCCAAAATTCCCGAAAGCAAACTTCCGCTTGCAGCAGGATCCTTCGTTGCCTCGACTTTGTCAGCAAGGTTATTTGCTATGCCATTTATATTATTTATGACCGTTGTTCCAGTATTCACCACTGCATTTTGCACAGACGCTGCGGTGATATTTCTTATGATGCTTATGGAAGACTTATCACTACTTGCAGAGACTAGAGTTTTGTCGGCGGAAAGTGATGTAGCAATACTGACCTGAACATTATGAGTTCCAGGTTGAGCCACCCAACCCATAGTGACGTAGATAAGGTTTCCAGAGACGGATGAGAAAGAAGTGCTATTTAGGACTGCATCATCGACATAGAAAGTTGCGGTACCTGTGAAGTCGACACCGGAATTGTTCTGAATACCAGCATATATCTTTATGCTGTCGCCATCATTTACAGAAAGAGTCGAATACCAGACGGTTGGAAGAACGCGAGCGTTTATGATCGTAGGAGAAGCCGCCAAAGCCACTGACGCGCTCATGATGTAAACGCTAAGTATCACCGATATTGTTGTAATGATTTTTTTCACTTTTCTTTTTGCTTTTTCGCTGCTCTTGTTGCACTGCATTAAATATACACTGTATTCTTCAATAAGGAAACTGTTTGTGACCATTTTGTGGTCACTTTCACGGAGGTGCTTAGGGAGACATGTCAGTGCTGGCCGAAAATTCTGCTAGGGTTGGCGGCGGGGGTGGTAGTGTCGTCTCAAAAGAGGGGTTTATCCACATCTATAAACTAGAATCGCATGGTTGAGCTATTCTCATTTATAGATGTGGACAAGGGTACACTTGTGCAAAGCTAAGTGGTCGTTTCTAAAAGCATGTGCCACACCCTCCGCAGGCACACACTATTTACCTATATATGAAAATTGAGCCTTTTTATGGCCTAATTTTCATATATGCTCACGGAGCATGCCCCGACACTTTCCCCTTTTCTCTTTTATCTTTCCACTTTTCTCTTTCAACTTTCTACTTTCTACTTTCTACTTTCCTACTTATTCGAGTCAAACGCATCCGCTGTAAAACTTGCAAACGATGTCGTATTTGCCAAATGACTTCTCGTGATAATACCGTTGACTGTAAATATTCCAAGGATGATAACTATGACGACCAAACCATTTGTGATAAGTGCTGGATGTTTCTTGTCCATACGGATGAAAAGCTTGAGAGCAACAGCTATAGCTATGATTGCGCCGATCAGAGTGAAGATAATATTCAAAAGATGTCTAGGCGACGTCAGGAATTGATTCGTGACACTCGACTGCTGCGTAACAACCGCAACTGGCACCGCTTGCACAGCTGGCGCCGCCATAGCGACAGAGTCTGTAGCTATACCCAAGACCTCGGGTCGAACCCCAGGAACAACAGCTTGAGTAGCAACCTGCACAGGCGGTTCCTCAGCCTTCGCAACATCCTTCGCCACAGCTACAGCCACAGCTACGACCTGTCTTACAGGACTTCCGAAGACTTGAGCGACGAAAACAGTAGGATTGCCTTGATAAGTTCCAGTGGCGACACCTGTACCCATCTCCGTATATTGATTCTTCAAAATATTTGCTCTGTGCGCTGGAGAATTCATCCATGCCAAAGCCACATCTGTAGAATCTGTAAAATCAACAGCTAGATTTTCACCAGCAAATTCATATTTGTAACCGACTTGATTGAACCAATACCAAGGAGTCTTTCCATCTGGACTGATGTGAGCGAAATATCCTTTTGATGCCATATCCTGAGCCTTCAGTGTTGCGACTTCATTCAAAACAGGACTTATGGCAAGAACTGGAAGACTATCATTTTGCCTATTTTTGTTCGTGAGATCATCCAATACTCCAGGCAAAACAGCAGCCAAGAAGCTGCTACTTAGACTATTGTAAATAGGTATATATGGTAGGGTCATAACTCCTAGTTCGATGACAAAAATAGCAATAACAATAAGGCGGATATTTCCAGAGCGCAAAATATGCGGCTGGTGATCGTTGCCTTCGTGCGGTATGAAATGCTTTTTGAACCACTGAACCATGAAGTTATTATAACTTAAAAACCCATCCAAGTCTATGGACGGGTTTAAAAGTGAAAACCGCGAGGGTTTTAAGTAAAATTAACCGTTCAAAGCTGCGAGTGTAAGAGGGCCTACGTAACCAGTAGCTGGTATGCCGTGTGCTCTCTGGTAAGCCTTAACTGCTGCGAGAGTGTATGGACCGAAGAAACCAGTTGATGTTGGAAATGTGAAGAATCCTTCTGAACGAAGTCTCTCTTGGAGCTGTGTGACAGAGTCACCTGAAGCACCCCTTGAGATAGGTCCGCTAAATGAGTAAGTAGATGCACCGAGGACTGTTCCTGTGTGACCTGTTGTGCCTGTAGTACCAGATGTGCCGAACTGTGTGCCGCCGTTTGAACCACCTCTACCGCCCGATGAACCGCCACCGAAAGTACTTCCGCCCCCGAAACCACCACCGAATGAGTTGAGAGCTGGTATATTGTTACCACCTCCGTAACCTACTTCAGCGAAAGTTGCTACTGGTGCCGCCATAGCGAGCAAGAGTGCAATTGCTAGTGTATTTATTGTTATTTTCTTCATTTGAATATGAAATTATCTGTTATTGTTAACTTTCGTAGTCTAGCTTACTTGACCAATTTTGTCAATGAGATTTCATCATTTGACGTATGTTTGATAAATGGATATAGATATGGATCCTCATAGTCTACATCGTTGGTATATATGACGTATGAAATGCCTTTTTCTTTCAAACTAGCGAGTGTGGTAGCTGGGCCTGCCTCATTGTTTGTTACAAGAGAATCTATATAGTCATACTCAGGATCTGCCACACCTTCTGACGTAATGTTTCCAAGTTCAACACTTTGACTACTCACTATGTCACAATCGAAGAAATTTTTGGCGAGATTGGCGGTGAGGATGCCCCCATTCCATTTAAGAGAATAATATCCGTGCCATGGTAGGAAAAGTGCTTTGCATGTAGGATCGGCTTTCAGAGTTTCATTCACTTTGGTCCAAGAATCTGGATATGAGACGGTGTGAAGTTGACCCGATGTGCCGAAGAGCATTGCGGGTGTCATTGCAAGAGTAACGAAGATGGTGATGTATACGAAAATCCTTTGCTTCGATGCATCTTTGATCAACGCGACAATATTCCAACATCCTAGTCCTGCAAAAATAGAATATCCGAATGCTATGAGTGCTGAC
>CAIPWS010000041.1 GCA_903868845.1 uncultured bacterium | reverse complement strand
GAAGCTTGTTTAGATCAGATATTCTTTTGTCTATCTCAGTATTTCCGTGAGTTTTAATGGTTTGGATCTTGGTCAATGTGCTCGAAGCGGTTGTTTTCGTCTTAGCTTTTATCTTTGTTTGTGCAAGAGCAGGTGTGCCAAAAACCAATGCTGACAATAATATTGCACTCGATGTGACTATTATAAGTTTATTTTTCATATTTTGTTTAGTAATTATTTATACCCTGATCAATATTCGTTGAATCCACTTTCAGGCTGTTAAGTTGTGCATCTACAGATGCTGCATCAGAAGTTATCGACATGTTTGATGAGTCGGTGCTAGAGCTGATACCATCAGGAAGTGCAGCTTGGACTGGAACTGTGGTGGTAGCACTTGTAATTGTTGTGGTTGCAGATGTTTGGTCGGTTACTGCAATGTTTTTGTCTTGAGTAGGTGACTGTGCAACAAATGTTTTGTTTGAGTAACTATTGCTCCATGTCCATATGATAGCAATGACGATAATAGCAACAATAACTATGATCCAAGTTCTTGTATTTTTTGACATTATTTTATTTTTAATTGAATTTTGATAAATGATAAATAGAGTGAATCTTCATTCATTATACATGATAGAAACAAAAATGAATATTATTGACAGAACATTTTGCAAATGAAAAACCCGCCCTCGTGAAGACGAACGGATTTTTCCGTTGCGTCCACGAGGACAGGTTTAATTGTTATTCTCATGAAAAGGATTTTTCGAAACTGCTGACCACAATCCGATCATGATAAGTAGTATTCCAGACACTGACAGCGTTGTCGTGTAGCCGATCTTCTCAGCAATACAACCCGAGACGACACTGCCAGAGACGATACCTCCGAAGAAGGAAGCGTAGTCTATGCCGGATATTCTGCCGCGGAACTCTGGTGTAACCGTTTTGCGTACGATGCCTCTAACTGTCACGAAACTTAAGGCAAAGCCAGATCCGATCATGAAGGTGCCAAGCAAACCGACCAGAATACTGTGTGCACTGGCAAGTAGCATGAGACCGGTTCCGGCTATAGCTGTACCGATTGCCACGATCCACTTACTCTTCACATTTCTGTGCGAGAGAGCGGATATGATGCTGGCGCAGATGAATGCGCCGAGACCAGCACCTGCATACAACCATCCTTGAACAGCTTCGCTTGCACCACGGCCAAGAATACCGATTCCATTCACTCCTTCGTGTAAGATGCCTTCATTAACAATGTTCGGTAGCATCGGCCTCCACGAGAAAGACAGGACACTGCTTATGAATATTCCAAACATGCAGATACGTATGGATGGATTCAAGTAGGCGTACTTGATTCCGCCTGTAATCATCTTCATTACCGGGTAACGACTGATATCTTCCTTGATGTCTTTCAACATGAATACAGTCACGATGACTGCAACATATGACGCTGCATTGAGTAGGAATGTCATAGACAGTCCATTCATAACATCGTTGTTGAAACTGAAGATAGGTATGGTCAGACTTGCTAAGAATGGTCCAAGTATCTGGGCCAGTGTTACCATCATGGCGTAGGCTGCATTTGCTGCACCTATCATGGCTTTACCTTCTTTTGCCACAAGGTCGGTCTTCATAGCATCACGTGCCGGAGCATCAACTGCGACTACGATGCCAAGGAATGCACTCAGACCTAGCATCATTGGCATTGTGATGACTTTGGTGATGGTCAGTACTGCAACCGCTATGGCCTGCAATAAGAGCAATGTATTCGTCCAATAAAGGACTTTCTTCTTGGGAAACCGATCAATGAGAACACTGAGCGGCGTGGCAAGGATCATTGTTGGGAAGTACATGAGCGAGAACGTCACGGCTGTCCATTTTGTAGAACCATGTGACAGCTTGTTAGACAGAATCGTCTCCGCCACCCCCTGTAACCAAGTTCCTGAGAACGAGATCAGTTGGCCGTAGAAGAAGATTCTGAAGTTCGGCACTTTCATTGCAGGCATGATGGTTGTCGCTTGTCCACGAAATATTTCCGATATGACAGCGAGCCAGAGCCTCCATAACTCGTAAGAGTAATGATGGTACATAAGCACCCCTTTCTAGGATGTTGTATTCAGTTTTGTTATCGTTATTGCTTAATTCGGTCGAAATAGCACGTTCACTTTCCATTTTGAAACTAACATTAGAAATGCTTTTAGTCAAGATTTTGGTTTGCTCGCTTTGGCTGGTGCTGGAAAGTATGCATTGAAGAAGGATAAATAAGAAGAACCAAACTTGAGATGGTTCCCGTGTCGGGTTCCTCTCATGTTTGGTTCTTTTGCTCGTCGCTAAACAGTTTAAACGAGCAGATTTTCTGGATTAACGGGATGCAGCACGGCCACCCCAACCTGTTTCTCAGCGCCGAAGGCACCGAGCGCGACCGGTGTGTTACCCAATTCATGCCAACCGCTACTGATCACGTCGCGCAATCCGAAGAATACGGACGAGTTCAGCAGGTTGCCGACCGTCTCGATGCCTTCCGTGTAGAAACGATTTGCATCAAACTTGCCGGTCTCCATCATCTTCTGCAGAAGGCGAAGGTTCGCCTGATGCGGAATGAAGTAATGGCGATGCAGATCGAAGACCTGCTCGTCGAACAGTAACTGTTCGATGTTTTTCATAACCTCGAGTCCGAATTTGCACACTTCACGGTTGTTCATAACCATGTAGGGGACCGCGCCGTCGCGTGCGACAAGCGGGTTCACAATACTGATCATGTTGTACGCATCATCGAGAAGACATTTGGTGGCCACCGTCTCGACCGTGTAAGCCGCCCCACGTTCGTCCGGGAAGTTGCTGAACAGTGCGGCACACGCCCCTTCGCTGAAGAAGATGTTCGTGTTGTAGTCTTGCGGATTGATGATGTGGCGTACTTCGTCACCGGTCACTAGCAGGTAATACCCGTAGCGACCACGACTTGCGTCGACAACCATCTGGTTGAAGAGGTTGCGAAATGCCTGCATGCCACCTGCGCAACCAAGACCGATGTGATCACTGACCACATCACGAAGACCTGCCTTGTGAGCTACGGTCGAGGTGAAGGTCGGCATCAATGTGGCGCTAGTGAAATTCGAGGATCCGAAGATGCCGCGAATTTCCGATGTGTGCAGTTCCTTTCCGAACAGGAGTTGCTTGACCGCCGAAGTGGCAGCATCAACAACGGTGAAGCCTTGTTTGAAACGGTAAAGCTTTGTCACGCCGTTTGTGCGGGTAACATCTTCACCTGTTTTTCCAAAAGGCTTTGCAATATCTGCTGCCTTTAGTACATTTTGCCCGAGCACGGTTGTGATACCGAGTAAGCTTATGATGGGTTTCTTGATCATTCGGCGTTCTCCTTTTTCTACGTTTTCGTTGGTTTTCTGGTTAATTTAGAAAATATTTCAATTTTGCAGCCTTTATGAGGCTAGCACGATTTGATAGATATGTCAAATTCTGTAGAGCGAGTATGGGTGCTTATTGGTGTCATGGTGAAAGTGACCATAAAGTGGTCACTTTGTCGGAGGTGCTCAAGGAGATATGTCTGTGCTGATCATCGAGACGGCAGGTATGCATGTCTCGTGTGCGTGCGAGTATAATGGTTGAGGCGAAGGGACGATGGTGTCATCTAAAAAGAGGGGTTTATCCACATCTATAAACTAGAATCGCACGGTTGAGCCATTCTTGTTTGTAGATGTTGACAAGGGTACACTTGTGCAAAGCTAAGTGGTTGTTTTAGAAGACGCATACCTGCCACCCATGCTGTGTAATTTGCCATCTAAATCATTTCCGACACTTTTGAGGCTGCACGTCTCTTTTATAGACTGCTTGGCATAAACCCACATCATCACTCACAAAAACAATAAATTTCTATCCAAATCCTCACTTTCTGTGCCGATCATATCGCGCTTTAAAGCCTTGTGCGTAGACGCCAGATACAAAACTCTTTTGCCAAACTTCTCTTCGAGTGTGTCGATCTGTTTGTGAATGATTTCAAATTTTTGACTTTGAGATGTATTACCAAATAGATCTGCT
Source organism: uncultured bacterium (assembly GCA_903868845.1). GTDB lineage: Bacteria > Patescibacteriota > Minisyncoccia > Phycocordibacterales > PALSA-1337 > C7867-002. The sequence continues at coordinate 10,770 of CAIPWS010000041.1, read as the reverse complement.
TGACCAAGATCATCTGACACCAGATCATGCAAAGTTATACCTGTTGTGCGAAACAGCAACCGATTATCATATATCTCATCAAATTTCTGCTTGGCGAGCTTGAGTATGGCCTCGGGTGCATTTGTGGGAAAGGGGAGTGTCGCAGAATAAGTCTTGAACTGAAAATCCCGAGTCTTCAAGAAAAATGAAATCTTCTTCGCTGTGAGACCAAAGTGTCTAGCTTTCAGGCAAGCTTCCTCTATGTGTTTGGATAACTGAGACAAAAGAAAAATCTTGTCATTCGTCGCTGGATGAAAACTCCTCGTTTTCTGTATCGACGAATAAACCGACTTAGGTTTCGGGTCGAGCTCAATACAATAATTTCCACGCAACTCAAGCCACAAAATTTCATAAGGCTTGGACAAGTTTTGCCTGATCCATGTAACATCTTTTTCTATGAAATCCTGCGCGGTCATAACACCCCTTTTGTTCAGAAACTCAGCGGTACGTGGACCTATGCCCCAGATCTTTTGCACAGGAGTTTTTTCCAAGTAACACTTTGTGTCATCCTTTTCTATGACAGTGAGTCCATTTGGCTTGACCCATTTCGAGGCAACCTTCGCCAGAACCTTGGTCGGAGCCACCCCTATAGAAACTGACAAAGCCAGCTCCTTATTTACTTCGAGTTTTATCCTCTCAGCGATCTCTTTGTATGTCATCTTGAGTGGTTTATCGAGACCGGTTAAGTCACCGAAACATTCATCTATACTATATTCTTCGACATCATCTATATATCTTCTGACTATGTCGAACATCATTCCAGAATATTTGACGTATGACTTATAGTCTCCAGGAAGTATTATGACCTTGGGATAATTTTTCTTTACACGAAATATAGGCATACCACGAGTGATGCCGAGAGCCTTCGCTTCATATGATAAGGCAGAGACGATACCCCTTTCTTCACCAGTCACAACTGGCAAACCTTTCAGTTTGGGATTTTTCGCAACTTCAACAGCCACGAAAAAAGCGTCTCCGTCAATGTGAAGTATGACTTTGTTTTTGAATAAATCGCTCACGCATATATTATAGGTGAACGCACGTTCACTGTCCAATTAGTAATACTTTTTCAATTCACTTACATGCTCAGCATATGTCACAGAACAATGAAATGCACCTGACTTATCATTGAAATAAAAGATACATGGAGTTTTGATAGGATTTAGAGCTGCAAGTATGGCGGCGACTGAAGGGTTAGCTATAGGAGTTGGTGGAAGTCCAGGATGAGTATAGGTATTGTATGGAGACCTGAGATATTTATCTGCCGGATTTACATTTGGCCACCAATGTTCCTCGGTTGGAGTATTCGCCTTGACATATTGTAGTGTTGAGTCGATTTGCAAATTCATATTTGTAAAAAGTCTATTCCATATAATACCTGACAAAAGTCTCATGCCATCGGTAGTGATAGTTTCTCTTTGGATGAGTGACGCCACGGTTAATGCATCTTTGAGCGGCACAACAGACTGAGTGGTGGAACTATAGTGAGAGAGAACTTCATCCGAAAAACGGTTATCTATCATTTGTCTGACTGTTTCTGGAGTCATACCAAGAGCTACGTCATATATACCCGGTGAAAAAGATCCGTCCGGTATACTCGAAGAAAATGGACTAGTAGATGCTAGACCTGAACTGCTCATGAAGGATTTTCTTTGTTTGTTATTCCATTTCAATGCATCGCCGAAGGCTGCTGCGACTTGCTCTTTTCTCATGCCGGCATTTATGGTGACAAATTTACTACTTACGTTTGCCAAACTCTGATACCAAGGTGCGTTGGCAATGCTTATCGCTATATTTTTGAAAAGATTCCATATGGAGTCTCCAGCAGTCGCTACTGCTGCACCAAGGAGAGAATGGTTCGTGGCCAGGTATTCATTGACCTGATCATTTTCTGTTATAAGTTTCTGCTTAGGATCCACAGTGACGGGGAAGTCTTGAGAAGCCACTGAGGCAGTCTCGTTTAAAGCTTTCGCGTCTGTATTTTGGCTAATCGACCAAGAAAGTATCTTAGGAGAAATCAAAACTACAGCTAGTAATAACACTGCTCCTCCAAGGATAAGGCCAATTTTCGCACCGTATCTTCTCATATGTGTATTGTAGCAGAAAATCTGATATAATTTGAGCATGCAAATAGAAAACACAGATGAAAATCCATTGACAAATGTCTCTCACGATCTGAGACAGCCGAACAAGAAGAAGGAGTCCATGATTGCAAAATGGCTCATAAAGGGCGGTTTTGTGAAAAATGAAAGAGGAGCAGATATCTTTTGTATAATTGTTTTTATTATCTGTATAGTTGCTGCTGTGGTTTTGTTTTATTTCAATTATCATAATGTAAATAAGACTAGATCATTACCAAACCCAGAAGCTTTCCAGTTCAAAGGTTCAAATGTCAAAACTACACCAAAAAAATAAAGGATTCACACTCATAGAGCTTTTGGTAGTTATAGCTATCATTGCTATTTTGTCTACTATTATTTCTGTTATGTTTAGTTCGGCTAGGGTAAAGGCGAAAGATACAGTCAGAAAAGCCGATCTCAACTCAGTCAAGACAGCACTCGAATTATATGCAAATGATCACAATGGAACATATCCATCTACTATTCCGCCGGGACAGACTACCCCACAGGTTTTGGGTCTAAACGGCTGTAATACTTGGACAAGTAATCAGACAACTTCAGCAACATCAGCATGGATACCTGGACTTGTTTCTGGTGGGTATATCTCACAATTGCCACATGATCCAGACGGCCTATCTATATCGACGAGCAATCCTACTGCTGGTTGTTCTTCTACTTATCTATATGCTTCTGACGGCAAAGATTATGCTATTAGTAATTCTTTAGCTGTTTACTCCACCAATCCTGAAGATCCAGCTATAAATTTGCCAGTCGTCACTACTGATTCTGGTGTAGGTGATCTTGGTAGCGGTGATGTTGGTGGAGTAGGGGGTGGCGGTTCTGGATCAGGAAGTGGAAGTTTTGCTCTCTTATTCTCTCAAGCAAGTAGTTCTTATGTCTCAACACCCGCAATAGATACAACCGCGTACAGCGACGTGACACTTGAATTTCGAATCAAGACAACAGATTCGAACGGTGCAGTTATAAGCTCACAGAATTGGGGACAACCTGGTAGTTTTGTTCTCATGATTGGCTCTGGACAGATGTATTTTCAAGCAATTGATATAGATAATAATCTCGATTGGTCAAATTCATTAGGTCCAAATAGTCCAAATGTTAGTTCATCACTGTTAACCGATGGATCATGGCATCACGTCGCCCTAGTTCAGACTGGTGGTTATACAGATATGTATGTTGATGGGGCGCAAAAATTTCATTACCACATGAATTTGTTGCAGTTCAATACTGCTTTGACGATAGGTGCATCAACTATTTGGGGTTCGTATTCAGATCACGAAATTGATGAAGTGCGTATTTCTAATACAGCTGTATATACAAGTGATTTTAGTAGCAGTGTACCTACTTCATTGTCACCAAGTGGTAGTACGATAGTGCTTTGGAAGTTTGATGATGGAACAGGATTGACCGCCCTAGATTCTAGTTCACATGGAAATATTGCGACTCTGGTCAACAATCCTACTTGGGTCCCAGTAGACGGGGGTACTACTGGTGGAGGAACGGGCGGAACAGGAGGAACAACTGGTTGGACTTGTGGATCTGCATTGGTAGATACGAGAAATTCAAATTCTTATACAACCTCTCTTATTGGAGGCCAATGTTGGATGTCACAAAATCTTAATATTGGTACCAAGATATCTGGTTCCAGTGATCAGGGTTCAAGTCTGTCATCTATAAATAAATATTGTTATAACGACAGTGAAAGTAGTTGCACGACTTATGGAGGTTTATATGAGTGGAATCAAGTGATGGGCGGTTCTGTTTCACCTGGAGCGCAAGGAATATGTATGACAGGTTGGCATGTTCCTACTCATGACGAGTGGTCTACAATGGAAAGGTCTGTCTGTACATCTACGACATGTACAACCGACTTCCCTCTGAATTCTGGAGTATCAGGTTGGAGAGGTACAAATGAAGGAACAACTTTGAGAAATCCAAGCGGTTTATTCAAGGATCTCTTGGCTGGAATAAGAATGAATACTGGTGGGTCATTTGTTTTGCAGGGTACAGGTGGATATTATTGGACATCAACTGATGATGGTGCCGCTTCAGCTTGGCATCGTCATACAAATACAGGCTTTGCGACAATAAATCGCGCTTTGGATGATAAAAACTATGGTTTCTCTGTGCGTTGTGTAAATGATTCAAGTCCCGCCGCGGTTAGTTACAATGTTGCTTTTGATGCGAATGGAGGTTTGGGGTCTATGTCACCACAAACTATCAACCAAGGATTATCAGCAAACTTGACAGGTAATTCATTTACACGAACAGGTTATACTTTTTCCGGTTGGTCTACAACCCCAACTGGTTCAGTTTCGTATACCGATGGGGCAAGTTATTCCATGGGTGGAGCTAGTGTTACCTTGTACGCTGTTTGGGCAAGTGACGTGGTTGTTGGTGGAGGTGGAGTTACTTATTACATAAATATCCCAGAGGCTGGGCAAGTAGATAGTTCCACAGCACCTACACTAACCGGACCTTTTACTGTGGAGCTCATGTACCGTATGCGTGGCGGTGGTACGTACTGGTATGGTCTATTGAAGCAACCAGGAAATGGTGGTGCTGCAAATCTTGTATATGCTATGGCGGCGACAGGTTTGGGTGAAGTTAATTCTGCTATAACTACTGATAATTCTGGTTGGATTGGTGGACAGACAAATAATATTGCTGCCAATGATGGCAACTGGCATCATTTTGCTATCGTTTATGATGGCTCAAATGAATTTCAATATTTTGATGGTGTATTAAAAAGTAGTTGGCCAGTGAATGGAACTCCAATTGCTCCAAATGGTAGTCTCCAGCTTGGTGCTGGTGGTTGGGGTAATTCGCCAGATTTTGATACACGAGCAGTTCGTATCTCATCGATCGCTCGTGATCCTAGTACATTTTCTCCAAGCGAACAGTTTACAAATGATTCGCATACAGAGCTTTTGTGGTTATTCAATGAAGGGAGCGGTTCTACTGTTTCAGATTCAAGTGGACATGGACATACATTGAATCTTAATCTAAGTGGAGTCGGAGCAACTACTTGGGGTACGATATAAGAAAACCGCTCAGGTGCGGGAGCGATTTCCCACACCGTAAGCGGTGTTAAGTTACTTTTTCTTTCCTTCGGTAAGGTGGTAGATTAATACCACCACGGTCGCAACTACCCATATCATTGCATTCACCCATTCTGCAGATTTCTGAAACCTGGCAATGATCATTCCGCCGAGAGACAATCCTGACAGGGTGGTAAATGTTATTGCAACCCACAATGGCGAACATTCCATGATCTTGATGTTTTTCCATACCCGGCTTACCCAGGTCAAAATCATTACGATGGTCATGAATGCGGCGTTGGTGTAGCCGATTCCACGAGCAATTTTCCCATCAACGCCTATACCAAGCGCTGCCAACACCATGGTTGTCGCTACGATGGGTACAAAGAACAGGCTGAGTCTTTGCGCACGTTGCAGTTCGTCTTCTTGTTCGGGTGTGTTCAATTGTTGGTCTCCTTGTACTCAGATTTGGTTAGGTTCGGACTGATTAGAAATTAACACATTATTATAGTATGTGTCAAATACAGTTCTTGACCAAATATTTTGTGTTTGCTATGCTTATTGAACAATGAAAAAGACAGCGAACATACTAAATGCTTGGCATCATAACCATCTCATAGGTGAGGGGTTTCATTGGCGTGTCTCAAACTAACTAATTAAGGTATTAAAGAGATAAAACACCCCTCACTATTACGGGGTGTTTTTGTTTACAAATTAATCAAATTAAATCATGAAAAAACTTAAACTAATATTATTTGATATAGACAATACTCTAGTGTTTGGTGAAAGTGCACGTAAATACTATAGGCAATATGGACCTTTATTGGAGAAGACTATAAGTGAAATTATGGGTATATCCATGGAACAAGGTCAGATGATTGCCAATGAGTTTAGATTGAAGTTTGATGGTAGAGGTGAGAAGGCGTTCGAAGTGTTTGATGAAAATATGTCTATGTGGAATAGGGCTATTTGCTCACTAGATCCATTTGAACATATTGTGCCAAATACAAAAGTTTCGAATATTCTTACGGATTTGAAAAAAGCTGGATATGTACTAGGGGTTGTTACTGACGGACCAACAGTTCAGGCTTACAAAATATTGAAAGCAGCTGGCATAGATCGTGAGGTATTCAATATTTTCATTGGTTGGGAATTTGGAATGAAAATGCCCAAAGGAGGAAGAAAAGACGTGTACAAAAAAATTATTTCGCAACACAATCTTAAACCCGATGAAATAATGATGGTAGGAGATTCGATATTAACTGATATTTCTCCAGCACATGAATGTGGTATGCAAGTATTGTATATAAATGAAGAAAAACACAATTTGTTTCCTACGTCTAAGACAGTTGACGACTTGATAAATTATATAAATTAATCACAAAATTACATGAAAAAAATTATACAAAATTGTCCAATTATCATAGATACAGACCCAGGTCATGACGATGCTTTGGCGATATTGTTATTGGAAAAGTCTAAAATGTTCGATATCAAAGCTATTACGACAGTTGCAGGCAATAGCAATATTCAAAATGTTACAAATAATGCTAGATACATCCTTGATCTTATTGGTTCGAAGACTCCGCTGTATTCTGGTTCAGAAAAACCCTTGAAAAGGGAGCTGATTAAGGCTGTCGTTCACGGTGACTCAGGTCTTGATGGAGCATGTATAAAAGTACAGGAAAATATTAGTGATCAAGCGATAAGTAAAATTATCTCGATAGTTCGTGAAAATCCTGGGGAAGTTAGTATTGTCGTGATAGGTCCAGAGACAAATATTGCTCGCGCATTTATATCTGATCCTGAGTTGCCTAGACTTATCAAACAGCTGATTATTATGGGTGGGGCCATAACAGTTCCTGGTAATAAGAATCGTGTAGCAGAGTTCAATATTTTTGTTGATCCTGAAGCGGCTGATATAGTATTTAGTTCACCTGTGAAAAAAGTCATGGTACCACTGGATGTATGCAATGATATTATTTTGCAAATGACAGATTTTGAAAGATTGAAAGGTTCGAAGCTGTATGAGCCATTATCAAAAATGATGGAGAAATACATCGCCGGTATATCTGCTGGAGAAAAGGTTAGTGGTGCACTTATGTATGATCCTTTGGCTGCTTATTATCTTATAAATCCGGCAGCTTACGAGATAGAACAGATGGATGTGAAAGTTGAAACTATTGGAGAATTGACACGCGGTATGACTGTGGCTGATAGGAGAATATGGTCAGACCATGAGTCGAATGTAGATGTTGTAACCAAGATCGATGCGAAGTCATTTATTGATGACATGCTTAGTATCTTAGGAGACAGAAAATCACTATCGTGAGACGGGTTTTCGCTTATGAAATCGAATACTAGTGTATCAATCCATCAACAGACATAAACATAGGATTTATGAAAAGGAGTGAGGTGACTATAGCAAGGAGGAGAATATAGTAATTTATACCGTCGCTGAGAAGTTTTCCTTCCTTTGCTTTTATGACGATCTTTATGACCAGGATAATTGCATTTAACAGAGCAACTGTCTGAGTATACAAACCGATGATGAGAAGAACGGCTATAAGCATCTCTGCTTTGCCGTAAGTCTTGCTATTACTTCCAGAACTCTGACCTTGCCCGCGTATTTTGTTGTAACTGAAATAGGCAAGAGTAACACCGCTCACTATGCGTAGAATAAGTGAGGCGATACCAGGGAATGCGAGCAATGAAGGAAATAGTGTTGTCATGCGGGTTATTATAGCAATAATTTATTGTCATAGATATGATTTCAAATGGAAAACCCGTCGAACAACCGGCTATTTCCGTGTCGCCTAGACTGACATATTTACTAACACCATCTCGACAGACTACTTGAGCATTTTGTTGATTGTCGCATCGGCAAATATCTTCATAGTATCGAATATCCTTACATCCTTGTGTTGCGGTAAGAGGAGCTGCAAATCAGTGCACGCCAGAACTACACAATCGACTTTTCTACTACGGAGGTCATCTATTATGCCAATTAATTCTTCACGATCCTTGTTATTCTGTCGTCCATTGACTAAGTTGTGGATAAATTTACCCATTTTCATCTGCTGTAGCGCATTTGGGGCTACATACTTAATTATATTTTTTTTGAATGCATCTTCGTAGAGCATATTTTTGATTGTTGCAGATGTAGAGACTATGCCGACCGTCCTCATGTCATTGTTTTTCAAGAATTTGACTGTTTCCTCTACGATACTTAGCACTGGTATGGAGACAGATTTCCTTATTTCTTCAATGAAGATATGTAATGAATTACAGGGCATTACAATGAAATCTGCCCCTGCATTTTCTAGCCTCCCGGCCTCTTGAATCAGGAATGGTAGACACCTTTCAATTCCTAAGTTTTTTACTATCGCGTCTTCTTCAATTTTATATGGCAATGGAACACTCGATATGATGACTGATGGCCTGGCAGTCCTCTCTAATTTCTGACAAGTGAAGACAATATCCAGATAAAATTCTGATGTTGTCTCTGGGCCTAATCCTCCAATAATTCCTACTTTTTTCATAATTTATTTTATTATTCTTTTAATCATCGGCATGGACAAGAATATAACTTCTTCATGTATCTTGACCGGTTTTATACCTTTTGGAGCCATCATTATGCAGCAATCAGAAGGTGCGTATATGTTCTTGTTATCAGCGATAGCCAACAGCTCGCCCTTTCTTACGGTTTCGAAGTCTCTTAGTACTCGAGACAAACGACTATTTCTGTTGGCGAAAACTACTGAATCGAATATTCGATATTCTCTAAATATTTTATACTTCAATCCTGATTGTTTGCTAGCAATCATCCCTTTCTTTTTCAGCATTGAAAGTACACACTTTATAGCTGTCTCGTGAGACTTTTTACTGTCGTGCTGACCAGCCTCGATTCCAATAGTTTGTATGTTTTTGTTAACACCGTAAAATCCAAATGCGGGCGGAATGCCACACTGAACTTTATCAATATTTGTGATTAATATATCAATTGGAAAATCTTTGATTAACCCGTAGTTGAGATTGGTGCGAGCAATCACCATTGGTTGGTTATCCTGAATCGTACTATGTATGTCTATTGCAATGTCAAACATTTTCCATATCGGCATAAGCGATTTAGCTCGACGAATCTCATATTGGTTTTTATTGTTAACGTTTACCATTCTTTCAGGTAATCTATTCATGTTCATATCGATGTAGCGAGATTTCAATCTACCAACTTCATTTTTCGCGTCCAAAGCTCTTTTACATGCACGAAGATTATTCACAGCAATGATCAATGATCCATTCATTAATTTCTTTTTAATCTTATATATATTTATCAGATAATGGACTGTTGCCAAGCCCGCCAGCTCATTTCCGTGTGTACACACAGTTATGCCGAAAACTGGACCAGATTTGCCAGAGTCAATTTGTAAGACACCCTTTACCCCCATGAACCTACTATTCTGAAGAGTATTAAATTCATTGCGTAGATCATTTTTTGATATTTTTAATTTCATCTTTTTGATTTTAAGTCTAGTAAAACAAAAACACACTCCCGGGTAGAAGTGTGTTTAAAATGTTGAATATTGACTAAAAAAAATCAATTAAAAACCACTCCACCCGCAGTGAAATAGTTTGCTTTGCCAACTTGTTTTCTTGAGTATCATAGTTAAAGTATCTAACCTTTCGATAAGTTTGTCAAATGCTCCTCGGGTAGGATTCGAACCTACGACCAACTCGTTACGCGTTATCCTTATTTATTTTTATAAGGGGCGGACTATATCATCACCCAAATGGGTGCAAGGCGCTTCGGCCACGAAGTACAAATTACTCCATGGACTACTCCATAAAAGGATAGTCTCTGAACCTTCATCGCAAATGCGACGCTTGGCTGCTGATTGCCCACCAATGCTATGAAGCTATTGGATAAGGGTTTCCAGCAATTCACCTTGTTTTCGACCTAGATTACTCTAGGAAGCTGCTGTATGCCAGCATGTACTTCTCTGTGACAATTTGCGCAAATCAAGACACACTTATCGACTTCATTCTTTATCTTCTCCCATGATCTTGTCATACCTTTTTCAGATGAACCAAAATCTTTTTTCTTGGGATCGATATGATGAAAATCAAGTGCTTCCAGACAGCGATCATAACCACAAATCATGCATTTACCGCCTTTATACTCGCGTGCCATAATACGTAGACGTTTTCTACGTTTTGATACAGCGTCTCGTAAATATAACTTGCGGTCGGCATAGGTTCGTTTATTTGGCATAATATTATTATACCAAATTGCGTCCACAGCGAGCTGCTCTACCAGCTGAGCTACCGAGGAATGTGTTCCACACGATGTTTATCTTGGTATAAACTTGGTCGAGCTATCGACCTACCAAAACAGCTACCGAGGAATGTATTTTGCCGCACAAGCGGCGCTTTCAAAAAACTAACATTAGAAAATGTAGCATACTTGGAGTAGAAAATCAAAACCTTTTACATGTTCATCATGCACCAAGAGGCGAGTTGCTATGGTATACTTTTATAGGTGGTCATATTAT
>CAIPWS010000040.1 GCA_903868845.1 uncultured bacterium | reverse complement strand
TTTCATAGTAAACATTAAAGCATGTAAAAATATATAGTCAATTATAATATAAGTACTTATACAAGATACACGGCTCTATATAGGGTTGAAATACAGTTATAACAATTGTTGTCAATGATATTGACTATTTATAGATTAACTATATTATATAGGCATGGATAGATATCTCTCAGCCCTACAAGACGCAGGTCTAAGCGAAAAGGAAGCACGTGTTTATATGAGTATTCTTGGTCTTGGTAGAGCATCGGCATATGCTGTGGCAGAAAAGGCTGGAATTAAACGTCCAACTACCTATGTTGTTTTGGGAGAGCTGATTAAGAAAGGATTAGTTTTAAAAATTCCGCGCGCAAAGAAACAAAATTTTATAGCTGTAGATCCAAGTGAATATATCAAAAATAGAGTAGATAAAGTTACAAATGCTAAACATGTTTTACCTGAGCTCATGACCATAGCTGGCAATACAAAAAGGAAGGTCAATGTAACTTACTATGAAGGACTGAAGAGTGTTGAGAAGGCTCTATTTTATGGCAGCGATGAAGTGAAAGGAAAGGAGTTGGTTGGATTTTTTGCATCCGCTGAAGATGTATCACCAGAACTAATGGATGTCTTTGTGAAATGGGGAGATTCTGTCGCTGAAAATAATATTAGTGTCAGGGGGTATGCACCAGAACATACCTCTATGAAAAAATTTAGAGAATTGGATAGCTCTAAAGGAAGAACTATTAAATCATTACCCTATAATGAGTATTCATCAAAGATTTCTATAGATATGGGAGAAACTTTTGTACGCATTATGATGAATGCTGATTTGCAAGCAGTTATTATTGAAAATCCAGAACTTGCAAAGACGTTGAGGCAAATATTTGAGATAGTTTGGAAAATTAGGTAAACAAAAAACGCCATTTCCTCAAAGGTATGGCGTCTTCTGTTTTAGTTTAACCTTTTTCCTTTCTACTTTCCACTTTCAACTTTTAACTTTCTTCTTTTCTTTTTCTACTTAGATAAGAAACGGAACAATCAAAAGCGCAACTATGTTTAGAATCTTGATCATAGGATTGATAGCTGGACCTGCAGTGTCCTTGTAAGGATCACCAACAGTGTCACCAGTCACAGCGGCCTTGTGAGCATCTGAACCCTTACCACCATGATTCCCTTTCTCTATATGCTTCTTTGCATTGTCCCAAGCACCACCACCTGACGTCATCGATATAGCGACGAAGAGTCCTGTGACTATTGAACCGACAAGCAAACCTCCGAGAGCGACTGGACCAAGTACGAAACCGACAATGATAGGAGCAAGAACAGGAATCAAAGCTGGAATAATCATTTCCTTGATAGCTGCTGAAGTGACGATGTCGACACAACGAGCGTAATCAGGCTTTGCTGTACCTTGCATGATACCCTTGATCTCACGGAATTGTCTGCGAACTTCCTCGACGACTTTTCCTGCAGCTTTACCGACAGATTCCATACAAAGAGCTGCGAAATAATAAGGAAGAAGACCACCAATGAAGAGACCAACTATAACTTTTGGATCTGTAAGATCGAAGTGAAGAGCTGGAACAAGTTCTGTATACGAAGCGAAGAGAACGAGAGCGGCAAGACCGGCAGAACCGATAGCATAACCCTTTGTAACTGCCTTGGTTGTGTTTCCGACTGCGTCCAATGGATCTGTGATGTCACGAATCTCCTTTGGAAGTTCGGCCATCTCAGCGATACCGCCAGCATTGTCTGTGATAGGTCCGTAAGCATCGATAGCGACGATGATACCAGCCATAGAGAGCATGCTCATAGCGGCGACTGCAATACCATAAAGACCTGCGAAGTGATATGAAGTGAGGATACCAAGAACGATAGCGACTAGAGGCCATGCTGTAGACTTCATGGAAACTGCCAAACCTTGGATGACATTTGTTCCGTGACCAGAAACTGAAGCTTGAGCGATAGATTTAACAGGATTGTATTTCGTAGAAGTGTAATATTCTGTGATGATGACGAGAGCGGCTGTGACGAGGAGACCAACTATAGTACATCCGAATATTCCGAGAGTGCTGTAGACACCATTTCCCCCCATGATGAGAGTTGTGATTGGGAGGAATGCAGCTGCAGCCAAGACACCAGCGACGGCGAGACCTTTGTACATGGCACCCATAATATTTTGTGTCTTGCCCATGCGTACAAACCATGTACCGATGATAGAAGCGATGATGGCGATACCTCCCAAAGCTAGAGGGAAGATGATTGCACCGTCAAAACCTTTGAAGACATGAGAACCGAGCATGATAGCGGCGATAGTCGTGACAGCGTAAGTTTCGAAGAGGTCAGCGGCCATACCAGCACAGTCACCAACGTTATCTCCAACGTTATCTGCGATAACACCTGGGTTACGTGGATCATCTTCTGGAATACCAGCTTCGACTTTTCCGACTATGTCTGTACCGACGTCAGCGGCCTTGGTAAATATACCTCCACCGAGACGGGCGAAGATAGAAATCAAGCTGGCACCAAAAGCGAGACCGATAAGTGAGCTAACATCTTGAGTGATAGCGTAGAAAGCCGTGACACCAAGAAGAGC
>CAIPWS010000039.1 GCA_903868845.1 uncultured bacterium | reverse complement strand
CATCACGGAGTTAATGTTACGTATCCATCATTAATTGATCTTGCTAAGTACGTCATGAATAATCCAGGCTGTACTGAATTAGGTAATAAATATCTCTAGTCATGTTTTATATCCCATTTAATTATTACTCAATCTCGTTAGTTATAGGGGCATTTACAGCTCTCATATCAGGTTTTATAGTCGTCATCCGTGATCCGAAGAGGCCTGAAAACCAAGCCTGGTTCGCTCTTACAATGTGTACTGCAATATGGAGTGGGGGCTACTTCTACATGACTATTGCTGGTTCTCAATTCCAGGGAATGCTTGGGAATTGGATACTCCATTATGCGGCGATATTTATTCCACTATTCTATTATTTATTAGTGTTAACAATTACAGACACAGTTAGTAAACATAAAATTAAGTTTACAATTTATACAATTATCGCTTTCATTTTTACTGTTGTAAATTTGTCACCATCATTTGTGTCAGATGTAATCCCTAAGGTTGGTTTTAACTACGCTCCGGTTCCAGGTTATCTATACATATATTTCTTCATGTATTTCGTAGGTTTAGTTGTTGACGGTCTAATAACAACCTTATTGATTGCGATTAAGGAAAAGGATAAGTCTAAGCGCACGAAATTAATTTATACGCTAATATTTACAATAGCCGCTTCTCTCGGTGGCGGAAGCGTTTTTGCAACAACTTTTTTGACAGTGATTCCGCCATATCCAATAATACTTTTTTCACTTTATCCTGCAATTAGTGGATATGCAATATTAAGGTATCAATTATTTGATGTTAAGGTTGTTACTGCGCAAGTATTTACATTTATATTATGGATATTTATATTTACTCGCGTACTTACATCAGAGTCATTAAAGGAACAGGCTTTAAATCTTATTTTGTTAGTCGTTACAATTATTTTGGGGTTATTGCTTAACAAGAGCATTAAAAAAGAAGTCAGACAACGCGAGCACATCGAAGCACTTGCCACAGACTTGCAGAAGGCGAATGACAGGCTGACGGAATTGGATCGTCAGAAGTCGGAGTTCGTTTCGTTTGCGACACATCAGTTGAGGGCGCCGCTTACTGCCATGAAGGGTTACGCTTCTCTCATCCTTGAGGGTGATATGGGCACCATCACAGATGAGACTCGAGAGGGTATCACACGTATATTTGACTCTACGAAGACTCTTACAAACATTGTTGACGATTACTTGAACATCACACGTATCGAACTAGGCTCAATGAAATATGCCTTCGAGACTATTAGCTTCAAAGCCCTCATAGAAGACGCGATCGCTGAGCTGAAGCCAAACATAGATAAGTCGAAGTTGGACTTCACATTTACTGTGGACATGCCTGACGCCGCATATCGCATCACAGCAGATCGTGACAAACTCAAACAGGTCATAAATAACCTCATAGATAACTCTATCAAGTACACTCCATCTGGATTTGTGAAGGTTTCTCTTTCTATGGACAGGGCACGTCATCTCTTTGTATTCAAATTGAATGACTCTGGTATAGGTATATCTGCGGAGACTATTCCTCTATTGTTCCAGAAGTTTAGTCGTGCTCATGATGCCAATAAGGTGAACATAAAGGGTACTGGCTTGGGTCTATTCGTGGCTAAGGAGATAATCACTGCACATCATGGCACTATCCATGTTGAATCTCCAGGTGAAGGGAAGGGTTCAACATTTATTGTGGAAATAGAACCTTTTGCGAAGGCTTAGATGTGCATAACTATTTGCGTACGTAATGTATATAATGTAGAATATCGAGCAGAATAGAACCTTGAGTATGTCTTGTAGACGATCATTGATACTTCTATTCTGATGAAAGGGCATCGAAGATGCAAAAGAAAGTCTGTAAGTTCACGGTCAAAGACGGAGATTTTAAGGTCTCCGGTTGGTGCGGCAACCGCCCGCAATGTGTTCAAGTCGCGATCAAGTCACAAGGTGTTGCAGTACGCGACAGTAAAGACCCGAAGAAGAACACACAGTTCTATACCCACAGCGAATGGAATGCCTTCGTCAAGGGCGTAAAAGCTGGTCAATTCGATTAACGTCAACGTGCGTTAATCAGTCGTCGTCTTGAGGTGGGGAGCACAGGCTTCCACCTCATTTTGTTTTTATGAAAAAGATAATATACATAATTCCTGGAAATGGTGAAAACTGTAAACTTGCTCGGTATAAAAAACTGGCAAGTGTTTTATCGAAGCAGGGTTATTTGGTTAAACTTATAAATCCTGATTGGTACCGACCAATGAGCGAACAAATTTTTAAAGTCGAAAAAGACGCAATTCTTTTCGGTTTTTCATTTGGTGCAGTTTTGGCCTATCTAGTTGCAAAGAAATGTCCATGCAAGAAGGTTATATTTGCGTCTCTGTCACCAATACATACATTTTCCTATAAGAGTCTAGTTGATGATCTAAAGCCATATATGTCAGAAGATAAAGCTATAAAAATCAGTAAAGACATTAAGAAGATCAAGATTTCCCTTAACGAGCTCAAAACACCACATGTGACATTGATGGGTGAGTTAGAGAAGATGGATGCTGACTTTTTGGTACCAAAGACTGGTCATTATCTCTCACCGGCCTATATCAGATGCATATCTAAATTGCTCTAATTTATGGATATATTACCACAAACTAAAAAAGGGCTGCGGCATTGTTGCTGCATCCCTTTCGCACAGTATCTGTGCTCGCTCCCTCAGATAGGGAACTTAGATTGGCCGTCGCTGGTTGGCTTCGGCTCAACCTCTGGTGTCGGATTGAAGACCACTTCATGTTCTTCACGGCGCTCTTCAAGTCGTGCGAATGCGTCCGAACTCGAGATTGGACGACCACTCTTGCTCGCCTGTTGAGCACGCCATTGGTGGTATGGAAGCCACTTCTTTTTTCTCGGCATGGTTACAACCTCCCCAAGTTGTAGGTTAAGTTCTGAGTTTGGCTAGGTACAAATTGCCTACAGTATTGTACCAGTATAAAATCTATTTTGTCAATAGCTCATCTACAACCGCTTTTACGTCAGTTCCATCTGCTTTTCCAGCCAATTCTTTCATGATCATGCCTACTATTTTGCCGCTAGCTTTGGGGTCAACAGTACCACTAGCTTTTATGGCGTCGATTCGCACCTTGGCGACGATCTTGATCTGTTCACGATCCATGAGTGCCGGCATAAATGACTCGAGAATAGCCAATTCAGACTTCTCCTTCGATGCCAAATCCTCACGACCACCCTTGGTAAATTGTTCAATCGAATCCTTTCTCTGTTTTACACTTCTTTTGATGAGAGCCAAGGCTTTATCATCTGTCACAAATTCATCTTTTGAGTTACTGGTTAGGAGATCGTTCATGAAAAGGGCATTGAGTCCACGTAATGTGTCGAGTCTGATAGTGTCTCTAGCACGCAAAGCCTCCTTTATTTGTTCTTTTATTGTTTTGTGAATCATATGCTAAGATTAGCATATATTTGAGTAAATTTTAACCACATGGAGATCATCCTTATTATCCTCATAACCGTGGCTATATTGGCCAATATATTCCTCGCCTGGGAGTTTTTGCGTAAGAAGAATACCGATGGCAATGCAAATACGGCCCAAAACAGTGAAGGATTGAAGCTTATTCTAGATCAAGTAAATGATCTCCGTCGTTCTGTAGACACCAAGCTTGGCGAAAATTCCAAGGAGATGAGTACAGCATTGCATCGTCAATTTAGTGAATCACAGAAGCTTATCAAGGATATTACGAGTGAACTTGAGCAAGTGAAGGAGACTGGTAAGCAAGTCATATCCTTCGCAGACCAGCTTCAGAGTTTGCAAGATATTTTGAAAAATCCAAAACAGCGCGGAATACTTGGTGAATATTATTTGGAAACATTGCTCAAAAATGTTTTGCCACCAGGAAGTTATGCCATGCAGTACGAGATGGCTTCGAAGGAGAAAGAAGGTGCGAAAGTTATAGCCGATGCTGTCGTCTTCGTGAAAGACAAAATCATACCTATTGACTCAAAGTTCTCACTCGAAAACTACAATCGTCTGGTTGAAGAGAAAAATCCTATTGAGCGTGATCGTCTTGAGAAACTTTTCCGTCAGGATTTAAAAAATCGTATAGACGAGACTTCGAAATATATTCAACCAGAAAATGGCACCATGGACTTCGCCTTCATGTTCATACCTCACGAAGCTATTTACTACGATTTGCTTGTGGCAGAAGTTGGTGGAATCAAGATAAATACTCGCGACCTCATTGACTACGCCTT
>CAIPWS010000038.1 GCA_903868845.1 uncultured bacterium | reverse complement strand
ATTTGAGCTTCTGCTCCAGCTCGTATTACTTTCCGGAGCAAAGACAAGAACTGATTCCTAATCATTCAAAGAGTATATCAGGTGGGACGTGAGGGGGCACGTCTCCTCGGATGGCCTAATTTTCATATGTGCTCAGAGAACACGTAACGTCACCATGGCCATCATCCCACACAAACGCGCAGGAGCGACACATACTTTTCATAACCTTTCGAACATTTACGCCTTTTCCGACAGAACAACGGGAATAAGAGTAAAAAAGAATAAAAATAAATAAGACGTGAAATTTACTCTAAATTTTGATACACTTATGCGCATGGATTCTACAAAAAACCCAAACCAAGAGCCGGGCCATCTTCACCCAATAACCTCCGTTATTCGTGAGATTGTGACTATTTTCAAGAAGATAGGCTTCTCGGTTGCACAAGGTCCAGAACTCGAGGATGAATTCCACAACTTCGACGCCCTCAATGTTCCGCCAGATCACCCAGCACGTGATATGCAGGACACTTTCTGGGTCAAATCAGACACAAAAAAACTGGTCTTGCGTACACATACTTCCTCTGTGCAAATTCGCTTCATGGAAGCATTGAAAGAAAAGCAGCAACCATTCAAGATCATTATTCCCGGAAAAGTTTATAGAAATGAAGCCACAGATGCCACTCACGAAGCACAATTTTTCCAAATAGAAGGACTTTATGTTGCGGAGAAGGTTAGTATGGCTGAACTCAAGGGGACACTTGAGCATTTCTTCAAAGAATTCCTAGGACCAGAAGCCAAGATCCGTTTCCGTGCTAGTTTCTTCGGTTTCGTTGAGCCGGGTGTCGAAGTGGATGTCTGGTACAAAGATCGTTGGTTGGAAATGTTTGGTGCCGGACTCGTCCATCCTAGCGTCTTCGAAGCTGCTGGTTGGGATTCGAAGAAATGGCAAGGCTTCGCCTTCGGTGGAGGTGTCGATCGCTTGGTTTTGACTCGTTATGGCATAGATGATATTCGTCATCTGTATTCTGGTGATTTGAGGTTGATAAATCAGTTCTGATTAAAATATCGCACAAATATGAAACCTGGTATTTATAAACATTCAAAAAAAAGGCACGCTATATAAAGTGCATTTTGTGGCTAAGCATTCTGAGACATTAGAAGATATGGTCATATATGAAGCTTTATATTATAATGACTTGTCGAAGTTTTGGGCTAGACCAATTTCTATGTTTGAGGGAAATATAGAATTGAACGGTAAAACAGTTCCACGATTCGAGTTCATAAAAGAAGCGTAAGCACTGAAGATTAAATGAAAACCGAAATCGAAACAAGATTCTTAGATATTGATAAAGCAGACCTGATAAAGAAATTGGGTGCTTTGAAAGCGATAGACAAAGGCGAAGTGAAACTAAATGAAATTATTTTTTATGATAAAGATTTTAAATGGCAAAATGAGTGCAGATTTGTTCGTCTGAGAAAAAAAGGCGAAATAATCACTCTCACATATAAGCAAAATAAAGCCCAGAAAGTCGATAGTGCCAAGGAAATAGAGTTTAATGTTTCAAGTCTAGAATCTACAAAAGATTTATTGGAAACTATTGGCCTTACAGCTTACAGAACAGTTGAGAAATACAGACACACTTTCGAACTTGGTGGTGTTACATTAGATATAGATACGTGGCCTAAGATTCCGGTGTACGTTGAATTGGAAGGTGATTCTGTCGATGCATTAAAAAATGCAGCCAACAAGCTTGGTTTGATCTGGGATAACCGTTTTGATGGAGATGCCCGATTTGTTTACAAAAAGTACGGTTTTGATTTCGATAAAATTAGAACTGTAACGTTTGATAAATTTGAATAATATATGGAAACTCCAGAACAAAACTTAAATCAGTTACTAGACTCCTCTAGTGTTTCCGTCGACCCTGAAAGTGGTTTGGCAATAGTTGTTATAAAACCGGACGCTTTTAAGAATAGAGATCAAATATTGAGGAGGCTTGAAAGAGAGGGCTTACACATAGAAAAGACTGTAGAAAAAAGATTGCCAGATAATTTTGTAATAGGTAGCATGTATAAAGATCTTCCTAAAGGCATAGAAGAAGAAACTTTAAGACACTTTCATTCTGGTCCATCTGAGATAATATTGGTTAATGGTGGCGATGATGTATTAAAGAAGATTGTTGATGCTACTGGTCTAAATACGGACCCAGACAAGTGTGACAAGGGCACCATAAGATATATGTTCGGTGAACATTTCTGGAGGGATACTAGTGATCCAGATAAGTTATATATTCGAAATGCGGCTCATAGAGGAAAGACTAAAGCAGAAAAAGAAGAAGATTTAAAAAAATTCAAAACATTCCTATAATCCCATGAAAATCTCCTACAATTGGTTACAAAAATACTTCGACAAAGAACTTCCAAATGCTCACGATTTGGCTGGGCTTATAAATTCCCATGTTTTCGAAATAGAGTCTGAGCAAAGGATAAGCGATAAGTCTGGAAAAAATATTGACGTTGTTTACGATGTGAAGGTTTTGCCAGATCGAGCACATTACGCCCTATGTCACAAAGGTATTGCAAGAGAAGTGCGAGCTATAACTGGTCAAAACATCAAACCAGAAATGTTGGATCCAAAATCATTGGCGAATACTTTTTCTATTGATAAAAATGTTGCTCAAGTCAAAGTGGATGTGCAGGACAAAAAACTTTGTCGTCGATATATAGCAAGAAGGATTGATGGTGTCACGATCGGCGGGTCACCAACATGGCTTAGTGAAAAGCTTGAGGCAGTTGATTCTCGTTCTATAAACTCAATAGTCGACGCTACAAATTACATCATGCTCGATTGTGGCCAGCCACTTCACGCTTTCGATGCTGACAAAGTTGTCGGAGGTATCACTGTTCGCCTAGCCAAAAAAGGTGAGAAGATAGAACTTTTGCCTGAACGTGTTCTCGTAGATGGTGTATGGTCAGAGAAACCACGCAAATTGGAGCTTGGTGATACCGATCTTGTTATTGCCGACGATGAAGGCCCACTCGCTATAGCTGGAGTGAAAGGTGGTAAGCGTGCTGAGATTTCAACAACTACAAAAAATATTATTTTGGAATCAGCAAACTTTCATCCAGTTTCTGTACGTAGAACTTCGACTCGTCTAAATGTGCGCAACGATTCATCTAAGAGATTTGAAAATGAGATCGTCCCAGAATTGGCAGAGATGGCCATGAGCCACGTGACAGCGCTTATGGTTGAGATGTCTTCTGGTGCCAAGGTCGGCGAAGTCACAGATATCTTTTCAGCCCCCACAAAACAATGGACAGTTTCGGTCGGCACCGATTTTATTTCAGACAAACTAGGCACGAAAGTTTCTGCAGATCAATTCAGGGAAGTTTTGAAACGCTATGATTGTGAGGTCAAAGTAGGATCAGGGAAGGGTGATGTATTTTCTATAATTCCTCCACTTGATCGTCTAGATCTGAAAATTCCAGAGGACTTCGTTGATGAAGTTGCTCGTGTAAATGGTTATGACAACCTTTCACCAGTATTGCCACCAGAACTTCCAGCGAAGTTTGCTTCAAATGTGAAAGATAACTCTACATTTTATTGGTCTGAGAAGGTGAAGAATGTACTTGTTAACCAAGGTTTTTCTGAGACATTACTCTATTCATTGGTTGCAAAAGGTTTTTATGAAATAACATATCCATTGGCTAGCGACAAGGCTTTTCTGCGTGAGACAATTGTTGCGAAAATGAAGGAGGTCTTGGTTGCGAACACATTGAATGCTGATCTACTCGGAGTTTCTGTTGTAAAAATATTTGAGATAGGTAAAGTCTTTACCAAGGATGGTGAAAAGACCATGCTTTGTATTGGTGTAAAAAATGTAAAAAAGTCCAAGAAAAAAGAGGCCGATATTTTGAAAGAAACTTTGTCTGAAATAGAGAAAGTGCTTAGCGTGAAGATTGAGGCTAAGATAGATCCGAAAGTTGCCGACAATATAGTAGAAATTGATTTCGGTGCGATGATAAGCAAACTCACCTCCGGCTCATCTGATGAATTGGATTTCGAAGCTTTGCCACGTGATCAGAGATATCATCCATTTTCACTTTATCCATTTATCACTCGTGATATTGCAGTGTTTGTTCCGAAGGATATAGTCGGTGATGGTATCTGGAAGACTATCAAGCATGGAATACAAGATATGGGTGCGGCAGATCTGCTTGTACGTGATTCACTATTTGATGTTTTCGAAAAAGATGGAAAAGTTTCTTACGCATATCGTTTGGTATTTCAGTCGTACAAAAAAACTCTGACTGATGATGAAGTAAATAAAATCATGGAAAAAGTATATTCTGAAGTGCGTGGAAAAGGTTGGGAGGTTAGATAGATAAAAGTAGGAAAGAGAAAAGTTAAAAGTTGAAAGTGAAAAGTGGAATAAAAATTGTCGGGGTGCTTTATTGCACACCCCGACGAAGTTTGAGACTAGTCTCCTAGAATTGTTGGTTGATGATTTTGTTCGCCGATCCGATCAATTTTTCCAGATTCGCACTCAGTGTTTCCAATCCAGTCTCGGAGAGGCTGTGGATTATTTCCGCCGGCGCGAACCAGAGTTGTTCGGAACGCATATTTTGTAACTGACGCTCACCACTCTCCGTCAGGGCCAGTGGTTTCCGCCGCTCATCTTCAGCGGCACCCATACGGACAAACCCTAACGTGTTGAAGCGCTCGAGCTTGTCCGAGATCGATGACGGTGATTTACCCAGAGCCTTTGCGACCTGGCTTCCTAGTAATCCTGGGTCACGTTGCAATAGCTCGAAGATGAACAGGTCATCGAGGTCATATTCCAGATCTTTGACGCAGTGGATCGAGCGCCATTTCCGTATCAGCATCAATATGATGCCTAGCTCATTGAGTTGAGCAACCAGCTTCTTTTTTTGTTCGGTCATTTTCGTTTCTCCTTGTGGTTTGTGAATTTTTTATTTAAAGAACAGCTCTCTGAGTCGGCGATATTGTCGTAGACTCAGTAGAGCTGGCGATGTTCCTTTCAGACATCGCCAGGCTAAGATTTAGTGAATCTTCTAGTTCAAGCTTTGAAAAAGAAGAATTTGTAGATCAAGAACATTGGAATTAACCAGATCGCAGAAACAAAACCCATTAGGTACATCCTGTTTGCAATTTCTGGTCCTAGTCCAAGGATTCTGATTTGGAAGATCGTGAATCCTACCAGTGGGGTAATGTTGAGGATATAGAGCAACAGTGGTTGCGACGAACGAACGGCGTGCCACATGTGCTTGATTGGCCCAGCCCAGCCACTTCCGCCAGCAGAACTGAATGCTAGCGGGATTGAGTATAACCACCCGTGCCATCCGGCAAGCATTTTTGAGATCTGGTTCTGGAAGATAGGAGTGATGGCTGTACTAAAACCGATAAGCGGTATTAGTAGAACGATCGTAAACCAAAACGAGGATGCCGTTCTCATCGTCTCGGTAACACCCCTTTCAAGAGCGGTACCATCATAGGTGACTTGTTTTCCAGCTACCATCACGGTCGCTTGAACGTTGTTGTATTTACATGCCAGCACAATAACCAAAGCGAGCATGGCGGTCATGGGGACCACGTTCCACAGGAATTGTCCTGCGATTCTGATTGGGAATTGTCTGAACAATCCCAATGCTAGGCAAGCTAATCCTACGAGGACTAGTACAACATTTGTTGTTTTCATTTTATTCTCTCCGTTTTCCGCCTAGTTTTCTAGGAAGTTGATTTCTGACATTTTAGAAATTCATTTGATCATACAAACTCAAATGGAGATTTACCTTTGAATCCGAACACTTGTATGATTAGAAATTATGAGAAAATT
>CAIPWS010000037.1 GCA_903868845.1 uncultured bacterium | reverse complement strand
CAAATCCGTCTGGTTCACACCACCAAGGAAACAAATATTCATACCCTCTAGCTCGACTGTATATATAGTATTGATAAATTTATCTTTGCTAGCTGTTGTACCTCCGTCATAATTTGATTCTGATGGAAGGCCTTTTATGAAAACTCCGCGAACTTCGTACTCACCAGGACCTGTTATAGAAAATGGCTTCTTGTCCCCGAAAGTGACTTGATCAGCGCCGTTCATGTCGGGATTATTGAGAGATGACAAAACTATGTCTGCACCAAACTTTGCTGACTTCAAAGATGAGTCTTTCGAGATAGGATTGAAAGCAAGGATAGTATCTCCGAACTGAACTTTCACAAATTCTCCACCAAGGTAAGTTATTATCATGATTGTAATAATTTAACATGAAGCAACCATAAACACAAAACCTCACCGAAGTGAGGTCTTGTTAGAGTTTTCCATCGCAGTTGGTTCCCTCCCCGCTAGTTGATGTGACAATGATAGCAAATAAATAATCATTGTCAATGGGTCTATATTCACTTTTACCTGTGGATCTGGCGGGAGTTGCACCCGCAAACCCCAACTAGCGAGGAGGAGTTCCAAACTACTTGGCAGACCCACGGGCAGAAATGAACATGGCCGCACACAATAATAAAACACCGAAATCAAATTTCGCTCAAAAAGTAATAAAATTTTGATAAAGAAAGTTTCAAATTTTACTCAAAAAGTTCTCAAGAAAAATTCATAAACAATAAAACGGCGATCCAAGTAAATGAATCGCCGTTTTGTAACTAATTCTTAACTCCTCTTCTTCTGCTTAGCATCATATGCTTTCTTCGCCTTGAGCCAATCCTTTTTGAAGAGACCGAGGATGATCTCGTCGTAATAGCGACCGTTTACGAAGCGCTGCTTCCGCAAGCGAGCTTCGACTTTGTAGCCGCAACGAAGACTGTAAGCAAGACTGCGCTCATTGAATGCATACACATGAGACATGAGTTTGCGAAGGTTGAGTGTATTGAAGGCATAGTCAAGCAATACCATCTTGGCATCTGTGCCATAACCTTTACCCCAATATTCAACTTCACCAATGATCGCACCAGTCGTGGCGGTACGATCTTTCCAGTTGATCCGGTGAATGCCCATGTTGCCGATCGCTTTCCCATCTACCTCGATTGCAACTACAACATCCTTGTCGGACTTTTTGGCAAGACTCGCCAACCATTCCCTTTCACCAGCTTCGGTGACTGGGAATATTGTTTTGATGTACTGACGAACCCGTGGATCATTGATCCACCTGACTATCGTTGGCAAATCGCTTTCCATGATCGGACGTAAGATAACCCTATGTCCTTTCAGAAAAACAATGCCACTTTTAACTTCCTGACCACTTTCACTGACCTGACCACTTTTCTGACTCGTTTCATTTTTCATAATACGAACCCTCTCTACTACACCTAGGCCGAAATACCCAGAGACCGGACGTCGAGAACAAAAACCCCGACTTTCATCCAGTCGGGATTTGTCTATAGCCTAGGTGTAGTAGAAATCGTAGAGATTAGTAGTTCATATAGTTAAACAATTCGCGACTGGACAAAATTCCAGCAGAAAGCACGGTCGCAGAGACATTAATATCCCTGAAACACATATTTTTTGAATTGTTTGACTGATATGTAGTCATATGGACAATATAGCACGTTGTGTGTTAGATTTCCAGAGGTTTCATATGGCCTCAAAGGGCGGCTAAAATTACCATTTCGCGTTATCCCGCAATTTATGCCAGCTATTTCACGACCTCGCGTCGTCAGGCTTGGCCTTATTAATTTAAAAAGCGGAGCGCGTCACATTATGTTCAATAAATTAAAGGCAACATTGGGTGGTTCGAAGAAGTCAGAGGAGACTTCAAAGGTTGTTGATGCTACAGAAAGTGAGACAAAAGAGCCGAAGAAGAAGTCTAGCAAGTCGGCTACATTAACAAAATCAAACGCCCCAAAAAGAAAGGCGGCTGTCGTCGTGGAAGAAAAGCCAACTGTCATGGGAACTTTGACAGCAAGTGCAAAGAATCCTCCAGCTATAGGTGATCTTGTTGAGGGTCCAGTTATCGCCGTTGAGAAGTCGGCTGTATATATAGACTTGGCACCATTTGGTACGGGTATTATTTATGGTCGTGAATTCATGACTGCACGTGATGTTATAAAGAAGATCAATGTCGGCGACGTTATCGCTGCAAAGATCGTCGATATGGCGCACAAAGATGGCTACTATGAACTTTCTCTCAAGGAAGCTCGTACAGCTCTTATCTGGAATGAGGCCGAGATCGCAATCCGCGAAAAGAAAGTTCTCGAACTTCCAGTCAAAGAAGCAAACAAAGGTGGTCTTCTTATCGAATGGCAAGGTATCATGGGATTCCTTCCAGCTTCTCAGCTCAAGGCTGAGCATTACCCTCGCATAGTCGATGGTGACAAAGATAAGATTTTGGATGAGCTCAAAAAGCTTGTTGGAACACACATCGGTGTTTCTATCATCACTGCAGATCCAAAAGAAGGAAAACTTATCTTCTCAGAAAAAGGTTCTGAGCAAAAAGAAAAGGAAAAGATTGTTAGTAAATACGAAGTTGGAGATGAAGTCGATGGTACTGTCACAGGCGTCGTTGATTTCGGCGTCTTCGTTAAGCTCGAAGAAAATCTCGAAGGTCTCGTACACATTTCTGAGATCGACTGGGGTCTTGTTGAAGATCCTCGCCAATTTGTGAAGGTTGGTCAGAAGATTCACGCTAAGATCATAGAAGTTAAGGATGGAAAGATTTCTCTATCTTTGAAACAGCTCAAAACAAATCCATGGGTTGAAGCTGGTAAGAAGTACAAGAAGGATCAATCTGTCTCTGGTGTTATCATCAAGTTCAATCGTCACGGTGCACTCGCTTCTATAGAAGAAGGTGTTGCTGGACTTGTCCGTGTTACAGAGTTCGGTTCAGAAGAAAAGCTGAAGAAAACATTGGAACTTGGTAAGACTTATGATTTCAAGATCGCTCTCTTCGATCCAAAGGAACAGAAGATGGCACTTACTTTCGTAGCGAAGTAATCAGGTCGCATTCAAAAAGTCCGGCGCCTCACTGATTGTGGTGGGTGTCGGATTTTTTGTTTTGTGCTCGGTTTTAGTACTGAGAATGTGCGAGTGTGAGCACGTGTTTTTTTAGACCTTTAGCAAAGTGACCACTTTATGGTCACTTTGTCGGAGGTGCTCAGAGAGACGTGTCTGTGCCGACAGGTATGTTGTTTCAAAAGGCGGGTTTAGCTTTGCATAAGTGTACCCTTATCCACATTGATAAAATGGAATGGCTCAGTTAAGCCATTCCAAATTTCAAATGTTGATAAGTGGTCGTTTTTAAAAACATGTGCCACCTCCTGGCTGGGGAAATTTACCGCCAATTTATTTGATCTGCACCCCGGGAGCTGAGTGTGACACATACTTTTCATGACCATTCGAACTTTAACGCTTTTTCCGACAAAGACCTAACCCGCATTGTAAACACTCAT
>CAIPWS010000036.1 GCA_903868845.1 uncultured bacterium | reverse complement strand
GCTTTCCTAGATCACCCGAAAAATGCCTAATAACGAATTTAATCGCCCGAAAAAGGCGGTTCAAACAAAACTTACCGGAATCACCCTGAAGAAAATACCGAAAAAAACGACTCGGTAATATGTGCGGGTGTGCTTTGGCATATTCAGGAAGAATGTAAAAGGAGCTGCGGGTAGAACCTATCCTTATAAGTTCTTTAGAAGCCACGAGTTGAGCTATGAGCATGCTTACATATTGCCTGGACACGTTAAAAGTGACGGCCAGCTCCTTTGAGTGTATTTTGCCATTCTTTTTAGCTAATTCCAGTATCTTTTCCTTATTTATCATTGTAAAGCTATTGTAAACCAATCTATATTCAATTGTCAAGTAATTGTAAAGTAATCAATAATTCGACATCATCTCCCTAGGGCATTTACCGCCAAGGGATTTATGAGGAAAATAGTTCCAAGCATCGGTGACAAGTTCAAGCACATTGCTTAGGTTATTTATATTTCCATCATCAAACATCCTGATTATGTCCTGCATATCCCCACTCTCGCTTTCGTTAAATATCGCATCTTTAATATCACCTAAGTCAAAATCGCTATGTGTTACTCTTAACATACGAATAAGCTCATGCTCTATCTCCTTCCGTCTTTCAAAAATCCCTAAAGGTATCGGCGTCGTTGCCTCTAAGGTTTCCCTGTACACAGAACTTTCGGTCAATCTAGCCCATAGTTGTTGGAGACTTTTATGTATCGATGGTTTCATATCTTCTATATATTCAACGTTCCCGTCTTCGTGATCGTATTTATTCAGGAGTATTTCAACTTCATTTACATAGTCTAGATACTGCTTACGGGCCATGATATGTTCAGAAGTCTGCTTCTCAGACATTTTATTATTAGCTGAACGTATATAAGGATCAGTCCTAGAGCTCAAAGAAATATATAGCCAATCAGCAACATGTTCCATGGCTCTGCGAATGTGACCGTCTTCGAGCTGGACGACTTTCAAGGTAAAACCTTTCAAGATGTCAAAATAATCATCCCCTAATACAAGATAAAACATCTTCAAACCTGACACAAAAGCCTCTTTATTTTTCGTGGTTTTGATATCGTCGAATTTTGGCAAAAACTCAAGTGCGACTTTGGCACTGATCTTAAATGCTTCGGTCTCATGATGCCACAATCTTTCTATTTCCTT
This sequence comes from uncultured bacterium, assembly GCA_903868845.1. Lineage (GTDB taxonomy): Bacteria > Patescibacteriota > Minisyncoccia > Phycocordibacterales > PALSA-1337 > C7867-002. The sequence continues at coordinate 3,598 of CAIPWS010000036.1, read as the reverse complement.
TTTAGCGGCCTTACATGCGACAGCGTTGTCGGTCATCAATGTTGATAGTAAATCACGAAGTTTTGTCTCTAGTTCTTTAGGGTTCATATTGAGAGATATTTCATGTAGTACCGTGAGCTTCGAAGATAATGGTGAGCATGGTGGTTAGTTAGTAAATATATCAAGGTACGCCGAATAGACATAACTCTTATCATACAGAGCTCTTTTGTCTCTGGGCTTGAGTATGCCCAAGGTAACAAATCTATCTATTACCTTTTGGGCACCGGCCCTTGTAAATCCTGTCCATTCTACAACTGTTTTTACTGTCACAATCGGTTTACCAAATAATCTGGACAAAATCATTACTCCACTCTCTGATTCTCGCTTACCAAGGGCTTGAATCTTCATCATATCCTTATCTCGCAACTCTCTGATTTGCTTAGATATAAGAATAGACTCATTGGCGGTATCAATGACGCCATCTAAAAAGAAATCTATCCATGCCAAAGTCTCACCGTGGTGATAGCCGTTGAGACGGCCATAGTAAACCTTTTGATTCTTTTTGAAATAGGAAGAGAGAAATAGAACCGGGCGCTCAAGCAGATTGCGGTGACACAACAACATTGGTACTAGAAGTCTGCCGACCCTACCATTTCCGTCTAGAAACGGATGTATGGTCTCGAACTGGGCATGAACAAGGGCGATATGTAACAGGGGTAAAATATCTTTCTCTTCATGCAAAAATCGTTCGAAATCATTTAGCGACCTATTCATCTCCTCTACTGGTGGTGGGACAAACGAGGCCTTAGATGGAGATACTCCACCGATCCAATTTTGAGACGCTCTGAATTGACCCGGATCAGCAAAATGCGTCGAGCGGGCACCGATCATGAGCTTCTCGTGAGTCTCGCGGACAAGACGTAGTGATAAGGGGAAATCCTGTAATCGTTTGATTCCGTAATTAAGAGCTTTGATATAGAACAAAATATCATCAGCATCGCCATATTTAACGGAGACTCCGGCATCTTTTTCAATAGCATCAACCATGGACGCCTGAGTACCTTCTATTTGAGATGAGGAAGCCGCATCTTTCGCCACGAACATATTCAGGAAAAAATCTACATCAGGTAAGGTGTGTGTGATTCCGTCGAGCTTTCCGATCAATCTATCAGCTTCAGCAAGCTTAACCAGAATCCGTGTAGGTACGCTCAAAATACCCTTTGGAGGAAATGGGTTTGGAACAAAGGCGTCAAAACCCTGTGGTTGCTTTATGTTTTTCCCTATTTCTATATTCATAGTTGGTATACTTTGATTATGGTAATGTATACTATGTTAGTATATAGTATACATCTTGTCAAGCAATGTAAACTAGCCCAAATAAGCTATATTATACCCTCTCCAACCTATACACATCCAGCGCAACTTCTTCATATGGATGCACTTTCTTTATTGCGGCAATAATATCCTTCACAAGAGCGCCGTCACAAGTCACCTCAATACGCTCTTCTTCAACCTCCTCAAGTTTCCCCACTTTCCCAATATGTGGCTGTGCACCAGCCTCCGGCTTAAACCTCCCAATCCCCCGCGTCGAAAAACTACAAGATGAATATTTTCCAAGCTTTCCACCACCAGCATTGCCAATAGCTTCACGGACGATGTCTGTGTGAGTAAGTGGAACGTAAACAATGAGTTTGAAGGTGGTGGGCATTTATACAATAATTTTACTTTTAAAATACGCTCTCAGTTCTTTATCGACAATAAATAAATATGTTCCTTTTATACCTCTTGTCATTAAAGTCTTGTAAATATTAATTATGTATCGTTCTAATTCTTTAGGGTCATCGATCGAGCGTTTTCCGTTAATATCCATGTATTTTTCTTTATTTATGATCAAACGTTTCTGAATAGGATCATAAGATAATTCTGGCCCAACAATGACCCCCAGTATAATTCAAATCATATCCCTGAACTGTATGAATACATCCAACTTCGTTCAGAGCGTTTGGAGAATTTACCCAGTCACTATTTGTACTATTCCACACAAGCTTCAGACCATCTATCTCAATATCAAATGAGTCGCTTCCAGTCTTCGTCTTCCAAGTCCACGCATATCCAGCGACCATTCTACAAAGTTTAATCTGTTCATCCTTCACTTTAATATCCCTAACCATTTCTTGAATATCATCGTAAATTTTAAAATCATATCTACCAAAATCGTATTGATTTAGAGCTTGTAAGGAGAATATATCTTCAATAAATTTAATGTATTCTTCTCCTCCCAAGACTCTTTTCTGTGATTTTAAAGTGTCTTGAATAGCATTAAGTTTTTTAAATGATTCTGGATTTATATCTGACGGTTTTACGCTTTGGTTTTTATCGTACAAAAAAACTTGATGGCGAGAGGACTTGATAATCCAGTCTAGTTCTGTGCCATCTTTTCCTAGACCTAGTTTAGTATTTATATCATCAAAAGCTTTATAGTTTGCAATATTTTTTCTCTGTCTAAGACGATGCGCCTCATCGACAATAAGTAGGTCGTAATTACCACCCACGACATCATTTGGTCCTATAACCATATTGGCCCTTAGTCCAGGAATTTGTCTAAATACTTTCTTGAGAGTATCTCTAAGAGATGTCATAGGCACAACTAGTCCAACTTTTAGATTCTTGGTTGATTCAATCTCTTTCAATCGTTTATAAATGTAAATAGCGAGTATAGTCTTTCCTGTACCAGGACCACCGTTTACAATAAATGATTTACCAATCCCCAATCTTATGTGATTAAAAATATTATCAGCAATGACTATCTGGTCTTCCGTAAGTGCTTTATAGGGAGAATACTTGAAGATATTACTATTCTTGATATGAGCAAGATCTTTCTGTGCCAACTTCATATTCCTCAATTCGTCCCATAAAATTTCAAATTTTGCGCGGTATTTTTCTTTATCAAAATAATTGTGATCAACAAGACCACTTGATTCATTTTGAAGAGCAAATGATCCGTCTGCTGCCATATATTGTATCAACAACGATTCTATGTCGAGGGTTGCAGACTTATTAAACTCTTCATCAGAAATTAAATGTATTTGCTCCAATCTCCTCCTGTCAGGTACCTCAAAATGTTGCCTACTCCTATTATAAGCATTTGTAGTCTCACCTATATAAATTTCTTTAGAATTTTTTATTATATAAACCAGTGGCCAATTCATACCAAAATGATAACGCCTGATTTCATCAAAACCAGTTCTATTAAAATCAAACGACTTAATATTTCCTTTCATATTATTTCAGGTTTGTATACTTTGTATGCTTCCCCTTCGCCTTCTCGACTGGATATTTCTCTTCATTTATCCTGATCTTTTTCTCTAACGCTTCCAAAACATCTATTTCTAGATCATTGCCCATAAGTAGGACCCAATATAAGACGTCCGCAAGCTCTTCACCTATATCGCTCTTATTGGTCTTAATATACTTTTCCATTTCCTCCTTATTTTTCCATTGAAAATGTTCCATCACTTCGGCAGCCTCCAATACTAGAGATAAGGCCAAATCTTTTGGATTATGAAATTGCTTCCAATCACGAGCGTCTCGGAAAGCTATAATTCTATTAGTCAGATCT
>CAIPWS010000035.1 GCA_903868845.1 uncultured bacterium | reverse complement strand
GATATAATTGTAATGCATTATTAATAGTACCCCATCGTTATCGATAAGGGTTTAACAAAATGAAAACAAATACAAAAATAGGTATTCTGATCGCGGTAGTTATCGTCATAATCGCTGGAGCTTTATATTTCAGTTCTAGTAGCAGACAGATGTCATTGGAGACAACCAAGATTCGTGTCGCCAACCTGCCGGTAGTTCACGGTTTGCCGATATATGTGGCCATAGAAAAAGGTTACTTCAAACAAGCTGGTCTCGATGTTGAATTGGTTCCATTTCAGGCCCCAAATCAAATCATAGATGCCATCATGACAGGTCAGGTTGATTTCACATCTCCAAGCGGAGCGCTTGGTATTACAGGAATCGCAGACTATAAAAATCCAGGGAAATTAAAGATATATGCAATCTCTGGTGGTAGTCATGGAAATTCTGGTGCTGATCTTATAATAGCAGCTAGTTCTAGCTTGAAAAATATCTCCGAGCTTAGAGGAAAAAAACTTGGTATATTGGCCGGAACGATTCAGTGGAGAACTATTGCTAGAGAAATTATGGGTCAAAACAATATAGATATAGACAAGGATTTAACAATAGTAGAGTTGGCTCCAGCTATACAGATTCAAGCCTTGGCTTCTGGTCAGGTAGATGCTTTGTTGGCGCTAGAACCAATACCAACAACAGCTATTAGCAAAGGTGTAGCAAAAATGCTCTTAGCTGACCCTACAGTTACTTACTTCTCTGATCCTTCTTGGCTTGGTGCAGGAACAGTAAATGTTAATTTTGCAAAGGAGAATCCTCACACAACAGCAAAATTCATAGAAATCATGAACTCAACTATAGCTGAGATAAATAAGAATCCGGACGCTTACAGACAATACCTCAAGGGTTATACACCCCTTACAGATGACCTAGTCACAAAGGTGCCATTGGTTTCTATCGAGGCTTGTGGCACAATAACAACACAAAACGAATCAGAGATGCAGAAATTCTTCGACATATTTACCAAAAACAAAGTTATAGATGGAAATATAAACGTAAACAATCTCTTGTATTGCAAATAAATCATCATGAGTCCGGTCATATCTATTAACAACCTAAAAAAGTCCTACAATCAAACTGAAGTCTTCGAAGACTTCAGTTTGGATGTGGAACAAGGGGAGATAACTGCCATCTTTGGACCAAACGGGTCTGGAAAATCAACACTGCTCAACATCCTTGCAGGAATCAGTACCAAAGATAGTGGCAGATATGACATAAATGGTTTCGATCACTTCTCCTTCAGTTATATATTCCAGAACTATAGAGAATCTCTTCTACCATGGAGGACGTTATATGAAAATGTGGCTCTGCCGTTACAAATTCAGGGAATTTCAGACGTTGAAATAAGAAAAAGAATAGACGAATTAGAAAAAATGTTCGAGACCAAGTTCAATTGGGGCCAGTATCCTTATGAACTTTCTGGTGGTCAACAACAAATCATTGCCTTCATGCGCGGACTCATAGCAAATCCGAAAATCTTGTTCATTGACGAACCATTCTCAGCTCTTGATTATGAAAATAACTTGCGTTTGCGCGACCATTTGCAAAAGTATTATCTAACCTTCAAACCCACCATAATCCTAATCACTCATGACATAGAGGAGGCTGTGTATCTTGCAGAAAAAATAGTCGTGTTTTCCAAAAAACCAACTCGTGTATTGGAAACAATAGAAAATACCATAGCATATCCACGAACAATAGCGTCGCTTAAAGCAGAGGAGTTTCATCAGGTGAAGGATGGGGTATTGTCAGCCTTCGAACGCGCAACAAACTTATGAAAAAATATTACGCCTTCATAGGCCCCGTAGGGCTATTCATATTATGGATTATAGTAGCCAAGCTCAGGCTTATAGATCCATTTTTCCTACCAGATCCATTTGTAACGATAGGAGAACTTTTCCGCCAAATATTTACTGGCGCAATATTACCAGATTTATACTCCACACTTGAGCGTGTGGCTTTAGCCTTCATCATTTCTGTCATTATAGGTCTACCACTGGGACTTTTGCTTGGCAGTTCAAGAAAAATATACCGTAGTTGCGAATTTGTTATAGATTTCTTCCGATCAACTCCACCAGTTGCACTCTTTCCACTTTTTTTACTTGTATTTGGTATAAGCGATAAGTCTAAAATAGTCGTAGCAGCATTTGCGTCTGTTTTGATTATTATTTTCAATACCGCCCACGGCGTCATGCATGCCAAAAAAGCACGCGTATTGGCTGCGACGATCATGGGTGCCACAAAACTTCAAATATTCCGCTGGATCAGCTTCTGGGAAAGTTTACCGCAAACATTTATAGGGCTCCGAAGCGCAATAAGTCTATCACTCATCATTATTATTGTTACCGAAATGTTTATTGGTACCACTTCTGGTATAGGAAAGGTGATTATAGACTCGCAGATGACATATGAAATAAAAACTATGTACGCCACGATATTATTATCTGGAATCATTGGATACTTATTGAATTTGATTTTCATAGTCATAGAAAAACGTGTTTTACACTGGAGTGGAAAATAAAATGCTAGAATAGCGTGATGGAAATAAAAAATCATGACAACAAAGTCACACCAGTGACACAAAACCTCAATCCTGCTCAACAAAAAGCTGTCGATATCACCGACGGGCCACTCCTTATCATTGCTGGTGCTGGATCTGGAAAGACAAAGGTGATTACGCACCGTATTTTGAACCTGATCAAGAAAGGTGTGTCTCCACACGAGATTTTGGCTATTACTTTTACAAATAAAGCAGCGAACGAGATGAAGGACCGTGTCGCATCACTCTTATCTAGTGATGTGGCTCTAAATAGACCTATTTCTGTGCAAGAAAGACCCTTCGTAAGCACATTCCATGCTCTAGGAGTTCACATCATTCGTGAAAATGCACGACTTCTCGGGCTCACAAGACACTTCACTATATACGATCGTGGCGATTCTCGTCGTGCTGTGAAAGACGCCATGGAACAATGCTCTGTCGATCCGAAAGCTCATGATCCTGGAACTATATTGAATATGATTTCTCGTGCAAAGGGTGATGGTATGACTCGCCTTGAATATTTGGACGGAGCAAAAGGTTTTGTTGAGGAAATGGTCGCAAATATCTGGGAAAAATACGAAAATATTTTGTTTAAAGAAAAATCTCTGGACTTCGACGACTTACTTTTGAAAACTGCGCAACTTTTACAAAATCCTGATGTGAAAAATCATTATGCAAGCATCTGGAAATACATTCACATAGATGAATATCAAGATACCAACAAAGTTCAATACAAGATTGCACGCGCTTTGGCAGAATCTGGCCGAAATATTTGCGTGGTGGGTGATGTCGATCAAAATATTTACTCTTGGAGAGGCGCAACGATAGAAAATATCTTGAATTTCGAAAAAGATTATCCTGAAGCGACAGTTGTAACGCTCGAAAAAAATTACAGATCAACAAAAACTATACTTGCAGCAGCAAATTCTGTCATAGAGAAGAACCGTATGCGTCGCGAAAAGAATTTGTACACTGACAATGACCACGGTGAGAAAATTGCTCTTATTGTTTCATACAGCGAGACGGAAGAGGCGCG
>CAIPWS010000034.1 GCA_903868845.1 uncultured bacterium | reverse complement strand
CACTCTCCTGTATTTAGCAGGACAAACTAGGTGGTACATCAGGAGTGTGACGTTATGAGATTTGTGGATGTGGGTGCTCACCTCATCAGTCTAGCATTATTCGAAGCAAGCTTCGGGGAACTAACCCCTAATGGGATTAGAAAAAGAGGGAAGTGAAGCGTACGAGAAAATCGTACGGTTGAAAGTAGTTGCTGAGGATGGTAAGAATCGTGAGACCGACATGGCTGACGATGAGACGACCCTCCGCCTCATCCAATCTATTCCTTCACCCAATGCTGAGCCATTGAAACTCTGGTTAGCCAGCCTAGGAAAAGAACGTATAGATGAGATAAACGACCCAGAACTTGGTCCGAAACGTACCAGAGCCCTATACAAAGCCAAAGGCTATAGTGATTCCTGGATAGAAAAACGTATGCGTGGTATAGCTATTCGTGAAGAATTAACTGACGAATGGAAAAATCGTGGTGCGCAAGAGCACAGAGACTATGAAATTTTAACTGCCGAAATTTCTAAAGCAACATTCGGGGTGACACCGGGAGAATACAAACAACTGAAAGGATTAAAAAGAGAAAACCTCAGAGATCATATGGATGACTTTGAGCTTATATTCAATATGCTTGGAGAACGTTCGACGACAGAGATACATCGCAATGAAAATTCCAAAGGTCTGCCAAAACTAAAAGATGATGCTAGAGTCGGTGGCGACATTGCCGGGGGCGCACGTAAAAAACTTGAAGAAAAGTTGGGGAGGTCGGTGGTATCTAAAGAAAATTTTAAACAATTAAATGAAAAAGCGAAAAAACAAAACAAAATCCGTTGACGAGTGGGGTGACGAAGGAAACTGGGTTACACTTGTTGATTTAACGAATACAAAGAAGGTTGGTGTACCTGCTGCCGAAGTACTAGCAGCTCTACAGAAGTTGAAATGAATTAGCTACAGAAGTTTTTGACAAGGTTGGTACCGAAGAAACGATCTGTAGTAGAAAGTGTAATTCGGCGTGTTCTTGCTCTTGATGACATGTTTTGTGTAGGAAGAGATGACAATACTTATAAGTAAAACGGGGTTCAGCCGAAGCCAAACCCCGTCTCATTAACACACTGTGCATTTACACCCACGAGATGTTGTAGAACTTAAACATCTCCGCAAACTGTCGAATCAGGAAGCGTCGTTCATCCTTCGTGAACATGGATATTTTTTCGATTTCTTTTTCGAATTTTTCCCTCAGCATCACCGAGCCCAAAGTCACAAATCCGTTGGATTCGAGAAGCTCGACTAGCCTGCTGTCAATTGGAGCAATCCCGATACCCCACAGACCGATAGCTTTTGTCTCTTGTGGGCCTGGGACTGTGTTAAAACACATTCCAACAGACACGTCTTTCAAGTGCAGGGCGGTCTGCAGAGCTTCGTAGGATTTAAGACCGAAATTCCGATAACGAAGCATACCTGATTCCGTTCGACGTCTAACCAGGTCTCCTATGATGAGGATGTTGGCATTTCTGAGACCATTGAAAACTCTAGACTTATGACTACGAACCTCCAGAGCATTGACCGAAATGGAACAGATATTGTCCAGCCACTCAGCATGGTCAACGAAGGTCAATTGCAGCCCCGATCCCTCTGCCCAAAGGCCTCTACCACGAAGAGACAGCCCAATAGAAACTTTCTCGCCAACACTAATTACTTTACCGGTAGTGAGTACACCCAAAATCTTTTCAAGAAGAACCTCATTCAAATCTGCTACATTATTTTTGTTCATTGATTGCTCCTATTTTTTCTGTTTCTCATTTCATATAATCACAAATGTAAGTAGCTGTCAATGCGAGATTAGAATGATTTTCTGTTACACTAGTTTTATTACTAATTAATTTCGCCTTCAGATAGGCAGAGTTGAAACGTCGCCAATATGGCCTTGTTTTCATTCAACGCTGAAATCTGTAGGCGCAATCATTATGACAAAGAAAGAATACTCGATAGATTTCGGTGGTAAGACTCTTACTGCTGAATTTAGCGACTTAGCAGACCAGACCAACGGGGCGGTGATGTTGCGATATGGCAACACTGTTATCCTGGCAACCGCCGTCATGGGAGGTCTTCGCGATGGAGACTTTTTTCCACTTACCGTGGACTACGAGGAGCGTTTCTATGCAACTGGTCGCATTCTCGGATCACGTTTCGTGCGCAGAGAGGGCAGACCATCTACAGAATCGATCCTTTCTGGCCGTATTGTCGACAGAACGATTCGTCCTTTGTTCAACCAGCAGACACGTAACGAGGTGCAGGTTATTCTCACAACTCTCGCCATAGATCAGGACGATCCAGATTTTGTTGCTGTCATAGCTGCCTCATTGGCCCTAGGAACATCTGATATTCCATGGAATGGACCTGTTTCTGCTGTCAGAATTTGCCAAAATAATGATTGGTTGGTGAATCCAAACTTCAAGGAGCGTGAAGATGCAACTATTTCACTCGACCTCTTCGCTTGTGGTAAAGATGGCATGATAAACATGATAGAAGTAGCAAGTAAGGAAGTAGCTGAAGGTCTTGTAAATGAAGGGCTCACCCGTGCTTCTGCTGAAATTGAGAAGATGCAGGCTTGGCAAAATAAAATCATCGCAGAAATTGGAAAAAAGAAGGCTGTCATAGAACTTCCTACTCCAACTCCTGGTACAAAAGAACTTTTTGACGCCGAGATTGCTCCTTCACTTGAAAAATACATATTCAGCAATGCGCCAGGTCATGTGAAGATAAATGAAATCCATGAAAAGTGGCAAAAACTTTTTGCAGAGAAATTCCCAGAAGGAAATGTTGCTATGGCTGACGAAATATTTGAAGAAGCAACCAACGAAGCTCTCCACGCTGGTGCAATAGACAAAAATAAGCGTGCGGATGGTCGTGACTTCGACACTGTCAGACCATTGTTTGCACAAGCTGGTGGTGTTTCTCCAGTTCTACATGGAACAGGAATATTTTATAGAGGTGGAACACATGTCATGTCTACTCTCACACTCGGATCACCTGGCGATGCCCTCGTATCAGAAGGTGTAACTGTGGCTGAGAATAAGCACTTCATTCACCATTACAATTTTCCTCCATTTTCCTCTGGTGAAACAGGTAAAGTCGGTGGTACAAATCGCCGCATGATAGGTCACGGAGCTCTCGCAGAAAAGGCCTTATTCCCAGTCATTCCTGCAAAGGATAAATTCCCATATACAATACGTCTAGTATCTGAGGCTTTGGCTTCAAATGGTTCCACTTCTATGGGTTCAGTCTGTGGATCTACTCTAGCGCTCATGGATGGAGGTGTTCCTATAAAATCTCCAGTTGCTGGTATAGCTTCAGGACTTATGATGCGTGAAAAGAAAGGCGCAAAGAATAATGGTTCAGCTGACAATTACGACTATAAACTTCTGACTGACATACAAGGTCCAGAAGATCACCATGGTGATATGGATTTCAAGGTTGCTGGAACTCGTGACGGTATCACAGCCGTGCAAATGGATGTGAAGGTTGGTGGTATACCACTTCGCATACTTGCTGAGGCTTTTGAAAAGGCAAAGAAGGCACGCTTCGAGATTATTGAGGTCATAGAAAAAGCAATTCCTTCTCCTCGCGCTCAGATTTCAGCGAGTGCTCCAGAAATACTTGTCATGAAAGTTAAACCAGACCAGATAGGTCTCGTCATTGGTTCTGGAGGTAAGACAATAAATGAAATACGCGATGTCACACACGTCGAAGATATCACGATCGAAGATGATGGAAATATATTTATAACCGGAAAGGCCGGTTCTGCTGAGAAGGCTCGCGAGATCATATTCAATATGACCCGTGAATATATGCCTGGTGAGAAATTTGATGGGGAAGTCACACGTCTTATGGATTTCGGCGCGTTCGTGAAGATTGGTCCAAATGCAGAAGGCCTCGTCCACGTCTCCGAGATCGCACCATTCCGTGTTGAGAGAGTCACGACCTACGTCCAGGAAGGAATGAAAGTTCCAGTCATGGTGAAGGAAGTAGATGATAAGGGAAGGATAAATCTTTCTATCAAGGCAGCAAATCCAACCTTCTTCACAAAGAAGGAGGAAGTTCCAATGCCTCCAAGACCACCTCGTCCAGATTTTAAGAAGAGATACTAGCCTATAGGCCACAATACAACCTATTGACAGTTTTACCAATTCATGAGAGGTTGAAGACTGGTATTCGAACAAAGGCGGCTGTAAATTACGGCCAAACAGGAGGTAGAAAAGTGAAACGACGTGGGGTTAAGAAACTGACACTTGCCGATCTTTTTCGGTTCGTCCAAGAGAATGCTCGTGATGATGCGCAGACTGTCACGGTCATTGCATCACTCATCGACCACGGAATGGTCCGGGTCGGGCGGACAAAACGTCGGGCGGTGCTCTAGGTAGCACCAATCACACAATTGAATATCCGGTCGCTTCAAAGCAACTGGAAAGAATTCCTCACCAAAGCAGAGATGGTGAGGTTTTTTCTTTTTATAATAACACTAGGCAACATTCAAATATTACAATTTTAGTGAAATACGGCTATAATATAGCCCATGGAGGAGGATATTCTAGAGAAAAATAAAAATCAAACACCAACAACAAAACCCCTTCGCACGTACGAAGGAGATGTTGCGGATGTATTGGCAAAAAGAAACACCTCAGCAGTGACTATGGCTTTGGCTGAAAGCAGAAGAAAACAAGGCGAATCCGTCTTGGCAAATGTTCCGCAAGATAATGACTCAAATACAGGTAAGAAAATAATTATTTCTCTCATTTGTCTTGTGCTTGTTGCTGGTGGAATATTCGCTTTATTCTACTTCTACAAATCTAGTCCGCTATCGTCCAACGACCCAGTACCAACAGCCGCACAAAAAGATACTTCTATCATCATAGTCGAATCAAAAAGATTGTTACCTGTAGACCCAACCAGCCCATTGGATTTCAAGACTAAGGTAAATAATGAATTGAGCAAAAACCAGCAGCCTGGCACTATTGTCGAGTTGATACCAGTTGTTCAGACTACAACCGGTATGGGAAATTCAAGTAGTACGAGCTATGCGCGCCTATCTTCACAAAAATTGATAATAGATCTTGGAATAAAGATGCCGGACATATTGTACAGATCACTAAATCCAGAGTGGATGTTGGGAATATATTCAAATATGAGCGGCCAAAAAAGTGTTTTCGTCATTGCTGTAGACAACTTCTATCAAAACGCCTTCTCTGGCCTACTCCAGTGGGAAAATATCATGGCCGATGACCTAAAATATTATCTTTCTGCTGCAAATACAAATATAGTCACTGACTTTTCATCTCTACCAAACCTTAACATCTCGACTTCTACTACACAAAAAACAAAGGCTCTGGTTGCAACTTCAACAATTGCTACCACATCAACAACTGTATTTTCTAACCAGTACATGGCGATTCATGGTCAGTTCGTCGATAAGATAATAAACAACAAAGACATTCGAGAATTTGTTTCTACAAATGCTGGTGTTGTCTTCTTGTATACATTCTTAGACAAAAATCATCTACTTTTTACAAGTGATGAAAGCCTTGTTGCCGAGGTCATGTCTCGCCTTGAAAAACAGGCGTATTTGAGATAAACTGTAGTTATCATGAATACAAAAGACTTAAAATACTTTGAGGAAAAGCTTTTGGCAGAGAAAAACGAACTTGAGGAAGATCTTGCCAAAATAGCTAAGAAAGACAGCCATACAGCTAGTGGATGGGAATCTACGGCTGGAAACATTGAAGTTGACTCTGCAGATGAAAATGAAGTCGCAGACAAATTCGAAGAGGAGGAGGAAAATGCTATCATAGCCAACCAACTCGAGAACCAACTCACTGAAGTCAAAGCCGCATTGGACCGTATCAAGACTGGTAAATTCGGCATCTGTGAAACCTGCGGTAAACCTATGGAAAAAGGGCGACTTGAGGCAAATCCTTCTGCTAGAGTATCTATCAAACACGATCATAAATAAAAGTTGAGAACTTTTTGAGCGTTTTTTGATTATTTTTTGATTAAAATTTGAGAACTTCTTCATTAAAATTTTATCTCGTTGGTTTATGCTTGTCTCATGAGCATAGCCATATCATATAGTGCACAGCTCGTAGGTTTGGAGGCTGAGATGATAACCATTGAAGTAGACATATCGAACGGTCTGCACAATTTTTCTATTATTGGCCTCGGTGACAGGTCTGTAGACGAGTCCAAGGACAGGGTTTCTGCTGCCATAAAGAATACTGGGTATATATCACCCAAACAAAAGAACCAAAAGGTTGTGGTTTCGTTGGCTCCAGCAGATATCCGAAAAGAAGGTCCGGCATTTGACCTCGGCATAGCCATAGCATATCTATGTGCGTGTGGAGATATTGAACCAGCACGTGAGTCAGACGGTGGTGAGATAAAAAGTGTCTTCTTGGGAGAGCTTTCGCTTGAAGGAAATATACGCAAAGTCAGCGGCGTACTGCCAATGCTTTTTTGTGCCATAAAAAATGGTTTCAAATACGCCTTTGTGCCAAAAGAAAATATGCACGAGGCTGCACTTGCTAGAGGTATAAACATTTACGCTATTTCAAATCTCCAAGAAGTCATAGACCACGTTACTGGTGTAAAAACTTTGGAAAATATATCTATACCAAATCTGTTTAGTGATATGCACCAGAATAAACAATACGATGATATGTCTTTGGTGAAAGGTAATGAGGCGGCAAAAAGGGGACTTGAAATAGCCGCTTCTGGTGCACACAACATAGTCATGTATGGTCTGCCCGGAACAGGAAAGACGATGTTGGCACATTGTTTTCCGTCTATATTGCCAGATTTGTCATATGAACAGTCAATAGAAGTAACAAGTATTCATTCGGCGGCGCGCGCCCTGAACTCTAGTCTCATCACCAGTCCGCCGTTTCGCGCGCCGCACCACACAGCGTCACACATATCTATTGTTGGAGGAGGAAATATTCCAAGACCGGGAGAAATAACTTTAGCCCACAGGGGAGTACTCTTCATGGACGAATTTCCTGAATTCGACCGCCAGACTATAGAAGCATTGCGCCAACCGCTAGAAGAAAGACAAATAACAATATCTCGAGCAAAAGGTAGTCTGACATTTCCAGCACAGACGATATTACTAGGCTCAATGAACTCTTGTCCCTGTGGTAAAGCAAAGAAAAAAGGCTGTCTTTGCTCAGAAATTATGATAAAAAATTACTGGCGTAAAATATCTGGGCCGATAGTCGATCGCATAGACATTTGGGTACATATAGACTCTATAGAATACAAAAAGATGTCCTTGGGTTCAGAAGCTACAGAAAAAAGATGGGGTTCTGAGGTTATGGCTGAAAGGGTTAGAGCCGCACGTGAGAAACAGCGCATCAGATTCGAAAATATTGGCCGTCCTATATATTTCAACAGCGAAATGACGGCTAGTGACATAGAAAAGTCTATAGTCATGGATCCTCAAGCACGTTTCGCGCTAGAGGCATCGGCTATAAAGTTCAATCTCTCTGGTCGTGCATTCCATCGAATCATGAAGGTGGCAAGGACTATTGCAGATTTGGATGGGGTAGACACTATTACAAATAAACAGATTTTCGAAGCACTTCAATTCCGAAAAAAATCTCTTTAATGCACCCCGCACAATTTTGCTTTACTAATATTTTATTTTGAACTGAAACTAGAAAGGATTCTTCGCACCACGTATCTCGAAGTGCACATGAGGTCCGGTGGATTCACCAGTAGAACCAAGAAGAGCGATTGTCTGACCCTGATTCACGTATTGACCAGGAGAAACAAGAACTTTTGATGCGTGTCCGTATAGTGTCTGCGTTCCATTATTATGAGAAATGATCACGAAGCTTCCATATCCACCATTCCAACCTCCAGTTCTTGCGACGATAACAGTTCCGGCAGCCGATGCGTGTATAGGCGTACCTACAGAGTCGGCTAGGTCAACAGCATTGTATCCATGCAAACCTTGTGTTCTACGACCGCCGTCTATGGGGCGAATATAATATCCTGGGTAATAAGGACCATTTGTGTCGTGAGCAGGATTTGCACCAGGAATGTATTTACCGGAAACAAACTTTATTGGTACTGAGACTTGTATTTCTGCGTTTGGGATGATGACTGTATCTCCTATAGCAAGTGTCGATGAAGAGGAGATGTCGTTGTAGGCGAGCACATCTCCCATATCGGCTTTAAACTTTTTCACTATACCTAGAACAGTATCTCCTTTTTTGACTGTATAGGTTATACCTGAGATGGGGAGGATGATCAGTGTATCTCCTGTATGCAAAGCTGTTCTACTATTTATATTGTTTGCCCACATAACAGTACTTGCAGTCACGCCAAACATCTTGGCAATACTTGAAACAGTATCCCCGCTTTGGACAACGTATGTACTTATCTGAGTATTTATTGGTCCATCTGTTCCGGTATTTGTTTGTGCGATATCGGCCACCAAAGTTTCGCCAGCGCTTATTGGGGCTATCTCTCCCGGCTTAACTGGGTTTGGATCTATATTTGTAGCTGCTTGAAGCAAAGCTATGGTCTGTGAGTTGGAAGAGGAGGCAAAATCATCAGTCTTAGCAGAGGCAGATTGGCTCCATAAATTAGACAAAAATGAAAAAAGACTGGCGTGGACAGTCTTTGTTTGTAATATAACCAGTGCTGATACGGCAAAGATAAAAGCAGCAACCCAAATAGTAGGGCGCTTTGTTGAGCCTTTGACAAAGCTGCGGTTTTGTTTGATATTTGGATTTAACTTTATCATTTCGTTTCAATATTTTCTCAAATTCTCCCTTACGGACAAAATGGCCTTGTTGAGCCATTTAGTGCTTCCTGATCATCAGGAGTATTTACAGAGTAGCAGGGTGACAGAAGTTGTCAATGACGGTTGTGCACCACATATGCACAGACACAAAAGTTGACTATATGTCAAATTTTGACGTAAAAGATTACATCTTATCTCCTATTTTCTACTTAACTGTCGAAATTCTCCACAGAGCCTGAAACAACCCAAGAATAGTCTCCGTAAACTCCTGACTGTCTAGAACGAAGCCGAAGTTTCCTTTTACGGTGGAGACGATCACCACTTTGTGACCATGGACCAGGATAGTATCTGGAATAAATATGTCTTTGGGGGCGAATCGTATCTCTCTAAGCAGTTTCTCTTGACCTTGATACAGATACTCTTCAACCTCAGTTCCTCTCATGCGGACACTTATACTTCTTATACCTTTCGCGACCCTCCTTTTTATATAATCTTTCAAGAAATCCTCCCCAACCATTTCTACCTGAGTCTTTATTGATCCTATATGATAAAGCATTTTTTCCTTGTTATTAACAATCGAATCATCGAAGATATTCTGTATTCCTTTTTGACCATAATAAAACTTTATCTGCGGAGCTTCATCTCCACTGCGAATAAGTGTCGAAAGGGTAGGGACTATTTTTTCTGCATAATTCAAAACGTTTCTTGCTTGGCGTATGAAAGCTTCTGGAGATTCTACTTTGTACAACCTTTTCTTTGCACGAGGAATCATTGAGACAAGACCTCGCTTGGTAAGTTCATCCAAAACAATATAACAAGTTGGTCTCTTAAGTCCTGACTTCTGAGATATTTCTGCAACAGTAAATGGTCCAGGTGGTAAAGCGGCCACATAAAGCCTTGCTTCTTTGTCGCTCAATCCCAACAACTCTAGTTGTTTCTCCTTTATCATACCCCTATGATATATCCTCGACAAAATAGTGTCAAATTTATTGACAAAATACTAACTGTGCCAAAATATGGCTTTATGTAGGCATATATATTGATAATTTGTTTTTAAATGTTGACTTATTTTCTGACTATCATATAATATTGCTATTAACTTAATTAATAATCATTACAAAAATATGAACAAGCGCATAATTTCAATCGTAGTTGTGATAGTTGTCGTGATCTTGGCAGTCTGGGCATTCCAAAACAAAGGCTCTTCTGGTAAGCCGGTTATAAAGATCGGTATAGTAGCTCCTGTCACAGGAAACTATGCGGCTTATGGCTCTACGCTAGTGAAAGGTGTTGAGATGGCACTTAGCGACATTTCTACTAGTACAAAATACCAGTACCAAGTGATAGTAGAGGATGACGAGAGCACTCCTGCAAAATCTTCTAACGCCGCAAACAAGCTCATTAACATAGATGGGGTGAAAGCTATCATCACAACAACTTCTGGATCTGGAAATGCTGTGAAGCCTCTTGCTGAGAAGGCGGGTGTTATAAATATCTGTGATTGTAATGACGTCACGATAGGAAATGCGAATTACAACTTCACAAACCTTCTTCTTCCTGTCGATGAAATGAAACTCTGGCTTACTGAAGCAAAAAAGAGAGGTGCTAAGAATATTGTGGTCTTAAACCAGATTCACCCAGGTTTTATAGCAAACTTGAATGCAATGCTCCCACAAGTAGATTCTTTCGGAATGAAAATAGTCTACAAAGACTCATTCGCTGGTGACAACAGAGACTTCAAGACTATAGTAGCGAAGGCTAAGCAGGCAAATGCTGACATTTACCTTGTCCTAGCGTTTCCACCTAGCTTGGATATCATTTCTAGAGAGTTGAAAAATGCAGGCATAAGCAATATTTCAACAACGGCAAGTTTCACAACCAGTCCAACTCCTGAACTTTACAACGGTCTCTGGTTTACAGATTCAACTTTGACTGACTTTGCTCTCAAAACTCGTTTCGACTCGCTCTATCCAAATATAAAATTCAACGCTCGCACAGTTCCATATGGATATGACATATTCAATATGCTTGTACAAAGCTTCGAGAAAGGTGGTGATGTATATGCAAATGTAAATGCAATAACAGAGTATGACGGTAAGGTTGGAAAGATAACTAAAGCCGCTGATAGTCACAACTTCAGATCCGATGCGTCTATATGGACTATGGTAGACGGAAAGCCTGTGATGGTTACGAACTAACTTACTCCTCTTTTATCGACTTCCATATAATCTCATACATCTCTTTGTGCATCTGGATAATAGTCTTATTGTCGACAAGGATACCCACAATAGGATGAACTAGTTGGTGCATGAAGACATGTTGAGGTGTTATGACTAAGTTTGTCCTAAGTTGTGAATCTTTCGGTAAAATCCTAATCTGAGAATTGTAATTACGTCCTTTTGTCTTCCAATCACGCCCAAGTTCTGTGTCCACAAACATCATACGTATTTTTATAGGTAATTTTGCACGACGGAAAAGGAAATCTTGGAAATATTCCTTGTCTAGACTCAACCAGCGATCTTGGTCACCCATCACCAAGTAATCATCATGCGGTTTGACATCTCTAACCAAAGTCTCGTAGACACCCTTCACAGCCTCTACTCCTTCATAATACTTTATAAAGCTTTCTCCACCTTGGAGATTATAAAGTGCTGCAAATTCCGGTAACATTTCTTGGAATTTTTTTCTACGTACTTCCAGCATTGCCTCGAGCTTGGTTGGGTTTTCTGCTACGTACAGCTTTTTGAAACCTTTAACTTGAATGTTGATCAAACCTTTCTGTTTCAACGCTTCAATTACCGAATAAACCGTTGTCCTCTTTATTTCTGAAGCATTTGCAATCTTCAATATTGTTGCTGGTCCTAAAGACAGGGAAGAAAAGTAAACTTCTGATTCATTTTCAGACAGTCCGAGGTCACGCAAGATATCGGTTAATTGGTTG